>NZ_JBHVCT010000001.1:0-208374 GCF_042803195.1 Streptomyces sp. NPDC057428 | reverse complement strand
ACCTCCGCCGGAAGGCGGCCCGTCCCACAGCCGCACCGAAACCGGGCAGGCCCGGCCCTGGGCGTCCGCCCGGCAGCCGCAACCAGCACAAGGCCCGCATCCAGGACGTCGGCAAAACCGTGAAACGCGCCGAAACGATCAAGGAACACGAACAGCAGCGAGGTTAAACGTCAAGCTAAGCTAAGAGCCGCACCGGAAGATATCCGGACCCTCTTTGCAGGTAGAGCCGTCGTTGCTGTGCTCTGAAGTCGGCGCATTCCCAGAGGGGAATACGCCGGGTTGAAGCGGGGGGGCGCAGAACGTGGACATCTTCGAAGCACGGAATCAGTTGGTTGCTGACTACCGCGCATCCACCTCTGGTTTCGTCTCCGTCCGTGACCCCAGGATCGCCGAACATGTGCAACGGGCACTCGACGAGGGCAGTCAGTGGCCCGAACCCTGGCTGTCACTCAATCCGGATTCTGCGACCGGCAGTGCGATCGGCGATGGCGAAAACGTGGGCTCCGGACAGGAACCGTGGCTGCCCGCTCCGACGACACTCGTCGCAGGAGCTTGCACCTCTACTGCGCCCGTTGGGACTGACCGGCTACTGGGTACAGGATTCCGGCCCCTGAACCACGGCGCCCGCCGGGGCCGGACCTCATTCGATCGAACGCACCCACGAGGAGTCCGGCCAACCCGGTGCGACTCGCGGGGAAGGCCCGGGGCGCCGCGTCGCGCCCCGGGCCGGGCGGATCAGATCAGGCCCTGCGCCAGCATCGCCTCGGCGACGATCTCGAAGCCCGCGATGTTCGCGCCCACCACGTAGTTGCCCGGGCTGCCGTACCTCTCGGCGGTCGTGTGGCAGGACTCGTGGATGTGGCGCATGATCTGCGCGAGTCGCTCCTCGGTGTGGGCGAAGGTCCAGGAGTCGCGCGAGGCGTTCTGCTGCATCTCCAGGGCGCTGGTGGCCACGCCGCCCGCGTTGGCCGCCTTGCCCGGTCCGAAGGCCACGCCCGCCTCCTGGAAGACGTGGACGGCCTCGGGGGTGGTGGGCATGTTGGCGCCCTCGGCGACCGCCTTCACCCCGTTGCGCACGAGGGCGAGGGCGTCGGCCTCGTGGAGCTCGTTCTGGGTGGCGCAGGGCAGGGCCACGTCCACGGGGACGCTCCAGACGCCCGTGCCCTCGACGTACTTCACGTGCTCGCCGCGCCGCTCGGCGTACTCGGAGACGCGGCCGCGGCCCCTCTCCTTGATCTCCTTGAGCACGTCGAGGTCGATGCCCTTCTCGTCTACGACGTAACCGGCGGAGTCCGAGCAGGTCACCACGGTCGCGCCCAGCTGCTGCGCCTTCTCGATGGCGTAGATGGCGACGTTCCCGGAGCCGGACACCGCGATCCGCTGCCCGTCGAGGGACTCGCCGCGCACGCGCAGCATCTCGGCGGTGAACAGCACGCAGCCGTATCCCGTGGCCTCGGTACGCGCCTGGGCGCCACCCCAGCCGAGGCCCTTGCCGGTGAGCACACCGGACTCGTAGCGGTTGGTGATCCGCTTGTACTGGCCGAAGAGGTAGCCGATCTCCCGGCCGCCGACGCCGATGTCACCGGCGGGGACGTCGGTGTACTCGCCCAGGTGGCGGTGGAGTTCGGTCATGAAGGACTGGCAGAAGCGCATCACCTCGGCGTCGGAGCGGCCCTTGGGGTCGAAGTCCGCGCCGCCCTTGCCGCCGCCGATCGGCATGCCGGTGAGGGCGTTCTTGAAGATCTGCTCGAAGCCCAGGAACTTCACGATCCCGAGATTGACCGAGGGGTGGAAGCGCAGTCCGCCCTTGTACGGGCCCAGCGAGCTGGAGAACTCGACCCGGAAGCCGCGGTTGACGTGGATGTCGCCGGAGTCGTCCGCCCACGGCACCCGGAAGATGAGCTGGCGTTCGGGTTCGCAGATCCGCTCGATGATGCGGGCGTCGACGAACTCGGACCGCCGCGCCAGCACGGGGCCGAGGGTTTCGAGGACCTCTCGTACCGCCTGGTGGAATTCGAGCTCCCCCTGGTTGCGCCGCAGGATCTCCGCGTAGAGCGGCTCGATGACACGGTTGACGGCGGTACGCGGGGCGAGGGAATCGGAACGGGCAGGCATCAGATCAAGACCTTCCGTGGGTGGACTCGTGCGCGTCGGCGCCCCCGGTCCCCCGGAGGCGCCTGCGGCCCGTGCGGGCCGTTGCACCCGGCAAGTCTCCCAGCGCGGCCCCGTGCCGCCCGGACGACATCCACATAGTGGCCACGGTTGTTGTCCCCGGAGCACCGCCGGGGTTCGCGGGTGGCGAACCTCACAGCCGATCAGGAGGGCTGTGAGGTCTTCGTGTCCGCCGTGGTTCAGGCAGCCGCGTTCTCCGTCACCGTCACCTTCCCCTTGCGGATGGTCGCGACTCTGGGCGCCTTGCGGGCGAGGGAGCTGTCATGAGTGACCATCACGAAGGTCAGCCCGTGCTCCTTCCACAGTCCGTCGAGCAGTTCCATGATCTCGTCGCGCATGGACTCGTCGAGGTTTCCGGTGGGTTCGTCGGCGAGCAGCACCTTGGGGCGCTTGACGAGCGCGCGGGCGATGGCGACGCGCTGCTGCTGTCCGCCGGACATCTCGCTCGGCAGATGGGTGGGCCGGTCGCCCAGGCCCACCGACTCCAGGGCCTCGGCGGCGCGTTCGCGCCGGGCCTTCGCACCGAGGCCAAGGGGTACGAGCGCGGTCTCGACGTTCTCCTGCGCGGTGAGCGTGGGGATCAGGTTGAAGCTCTGGAAGACGAAGCCGATGGACTCGGCGCGGACCTTGGTCAGCCGGGACTCGGGGAGTCCGGCCAGATCGACGCCGTCGAGCTCGATGGTGCCGGCGGTGGGCCGGTCGAGTCCGCCGAGCATCTGGAGGAGCGTGGACTTGCCCCCGCCGGTCGGCCCCTGGATGACGAGCCGTCCGCCGTCCTCGATGGTCAGGTCGACGCCGGCGAGCGCGTCGACGGGGTTCTTGCCGCGCATGTAGCGCTTGGTGACGCCCTTGAGCTGGTACACGTGGGACTCCTGCGTTACGTACGAGAGGGGATGGGCGGTACTACGCGACGCGTCGCAGCGCGTCGGCCGGGCGCAGCCGGGAGGCCCGCCAGCCGCCGAAGGCTCCCGCGATCAGCCCGCCGGCGACGGCCAGGGCGACGGCGACGAGGATCGTGGTGAGCGAGACCGGTGCGGTCAGCGCGATGTCGAGGGTCTTGGAGGCTGCCTGGCGGCCGGGGCCGCCCCCGCCCATGGGGCCGCCGCCCATGGGGCCGCCGCCGCCCATGGGGCCGCCGCCGCCCGAGGAGCCGAGCTGGGCGGTGAGGGTGGGGCTGATGGCGGTCACGGTGTAGGCGCCGGCGAGGCCCACCGCGATGCCAAGGACGCCGCCCATCAGGCCGTTGACGAGGGCTTCGCCGACGACCTGGCGGGTGACGCGTCCGCTCTTCCAGCCGAGGGCCTTGAGGGTGCCGAACTCCCGCACACGGCGGCTGACGGCGGAGGAGGTCAGCAGTCCCGCGACGAGGAACGCGGCGACCAGGACGGCGATGGAGAGCCACTTGCCCACGCTGGAGGCGAGATCGGAGGCGGTGGACAGGGAGCCGGACACCGTGTCGGCGAGGTCGGCGGAGGTGGTGACGGTCGTGCCGGAGATGTTCTTCTGGATGGCGGCCTTGACGGTGTCGATCTGCTGGGAGTCGGCGGCCTGGACGTAGACCGTGGTGACCTTGTCCTCGGAGTCGGCGACGGTCTGCGCCTGCTTCAGCGGGATGTAGACGTTGGCGGCCGCGTCACCGCTGTCCGCCGTGGAGATGCCCACGATCGTGTATTTGGTGCCGGAGATGGTGACGGTCTTGGCGACCGCGAGCGACTTCTCCTTGGCGTAGGCGGAGTCGACGACCGCGACCTTCGCGTCGGTCTCGGAGGTCTTGAAGGTCCGGCCCTCGGTGATCTTGGAGGAGGTCAGCGGCCCGAGGCCCTGCCGGGTGACGTCGGTGCCGTACACGGTGAAGGAGTTGACGTCGAAGGAGGCGCCGCCGCCCCGGACCTCGCCCTGTGGCCGGCCGTTCGGGCCACCGCCGGGCCCGCCCTGCCCGGTGGAGCCCTCCTCCTGCTTGAACTCGCCGCGCTTGAACTGGCCGTCGACCTTCACGACGGTCAGGCTCAGCCCGCCGACGGCGTCCGCGACGCCCGTCTGGTCGCCCACCTTGTCGACGGTGCTCGCGGCGAGTGTCTGGAAGCCCTGGACCATGACCCGGTCCGTGCTCTGGGTGGCGTCCTCGTCGTCCTTCGCGTCGAACTCGAACCGGCGCCGCTCGGTGCCGCCGGAGCCCGGTGCGGCGGCGGCCTTGGTCACCGTCATGTCCGTGCCCAGGCCGTACAGCGATTGGAGGACCTTGTCCTGGGCCTTGCTCATGCCCGAGGAGACCGAGCTGACGATGATGACCAGCGCGATGCCGAGGGCGAGCCCCGAGGCGACGACGAGCGCCGCCTTTCTGCGGCGGCGCAGCTCGCGCCGGAGGTAGGTGAAGAACATGGCGTGAAGGTATGGACCGGGTGTGATGAGGAGTTAAGTCTCCGATGAGAGCGGAATGAGAACACGGGCGGCGCGCATACGCCGAAGGCGGCGGTACCCGGATCATCCGGGTACCGCCGCCTTCGGGCGGGGAGGGGAATCGCTCCGATCAGGCCTCGGAGCCCGCCGTCCACTGGGCCCAGTCCATGTTCCAGCCGTTGAGGCCGTTGTCGGGGGCGATGGTCTTGTCGGGGGAGTTCTTGACCACGACCACGTCGCCGACGATGGAGTTGTTGTACAGCCAGGCCGCCGACGTGTTGGGGTCGCCCGCGCCCTTCGTGTCGGACAGGCCGATACAGCCGTGGCTGGTGTTCACGCTGCCGAAGATCGACTTCGCGCCCCAGTAGTTGCCGTGGATGAAGGTGCCCGACGTGGACAGCCGCATGGCGTGCGGCACGTCCTTGATGTCGTACTCGCCCTTACCGTCGTCGTCCGTGAAGCCGACGGTCGCACCGTCCATCCGGGTCTCCTTGAACTTCTCGGAGATGACCATCTGGCCGTTGTACGTCGGGTTGTCCGGGGATCCGGCGGAGATCGGGATCGTCTTGACCGTCTTGCCGTCACGGGTGACGGTCAGAATGTGCGACTTGGCGTCCACGGTCGAGACCTGGTTGCGGCCGACCTTGAAGGTGACCGTCTTCTGCTGGACGCCCATGACGCCGTCGGCACCCTCGACGCCGTCGAGAGCCAGCTTCAGGGTGACGGTGGAGCCACCCTGCCAGTAGTTCTCGGGACGCAGGTCCAGGCGCTGGTTGTTGAACCAGTGGCCGACGACCTCCTGGCCGCTGCTGGACGTCACCTTGATGCCGTCCTGGACGGCCTTCTTGTTGGTGATCGCCTTGTTGAAGTTGATCGAGACCGGCATGCCGACGCCGACGGTGGAACCGTCCTCGGGGGTGAAGTTCCCGATGAAGCTGTTCTCGGGCGAGACCGTGGTGAAGGAGCTGTTGGCGTGCGCCACGCGGTCCTTCGAGTCCGACGCGGCGGCGCTGACCTTGTACGTCGTCGAGCGCTCGAGCTGGCCGCTGGGCTTCCAGCTGGAGCCGTCGGCCGCGAGAGTGCCCTCGACGGCGTCACCCTCGGCCGTGGTCATGGTGACCTCGGTCAGCTTGCCCTTGGCGACGGTGACCAGCGCGGCGTTGTTGATGCTCGCGTTGGTGGCGCCGTTCTTCGGCGCGATCGTTATCTGCGCCTCGGAGGTGTCCTTGGCCGCCGCTTCGTCGACCTGCGCCTGTGACGTCTTCGAGCTGTCCGCGCTTGCGCCCGTGTTCCCGTCGTCGCTGCAGGCCGAAAGCACCAGCACGCCGCCGAGCAGTGCGGAGGCCGCCACCAGGCCCCGGCGCCGCTTGCTGTCCGTCATCACACGCTTCTCCATCGTTGCCGATTCCCCAAGATCCCCGGACGAGGCCGCCTGACGGCGAACATCCGTCAATGTTCCAAGAACACCGCGACCGGGTCTTCCGTTCCACATCCGTCGAGGATGTGGGGAACACCACTCATCGACGCGGTCGCGACCGCGGTGGTTCCCGTCACCCGTGAGGAGTGCCCCGCGAGCGTCAGCGTTCCGTGTTCCCGCCGCCTTCTTCGTCGTCCGTCTCATTGTCCTCGATCCCGTAGTGCGCCTCGTCCCCGTCCTCTCCGGCAGCCCAGTCCTCGGCGTCGGGGTCGTAGTCGATCGTCTCGCTGCTCCAGGAGGCCTGGGCGAGCTCGACCCCGGGTACCTGGCTGACCAGATCGAACGGATCGATCAACGAGGCGAGGGCTTCGGCTGCGTCTTCCCTGACCGTCTCCTCGGCATGCGTACGTTCCTCCGCCGAGTCGCCGGCGGAGGGGCCGGAGGCCGTGTAGTCGGCGGCGATGCTCTCCAGCGCCGTACCGGTCAGTGCGTCCGCGTCGCTGATCTCCAGCACCATCTCCACGCGAAGCCGAACAAATGAGGGTGTCTCCGATGCAGTCATACGCCGGAGCGTAAGGGTCCCGGGAGTCACGGCTTTCCTCCGACCCGCTGCTTTGCTTAGCATCGGCGCACGGGGCTAACTGATGGCTGTCGCAAGGGGATCGATTCTGTGTCCATCGCTCGTCGCACGCTGCTGACTTCCACAGCGGCAGGCACCCTGCTCTGTGCTCTCTGGTTCGTCCCGTCCGCCAACGCGACCGACGGATCAGGGCCGCGGAGCGCTTCCACCGGCTCGTCCGCCGGTTCCACCACCGGGGTCCGCCAGGCGTCCGCCGCGGGGGATCTCACCTCAGGCAGCACCCTCGCCGAGACCGGTACGGGCATCGACACCACGCCGTATCTCATCGGCGGCACGGCGCTGCTGTGCATCGGGGCGGGATTCGTCGCCCATTCGGTACGCCGGGGCGGCGCACCGGGCGCCGGCATCTGAGAGCCTGTCGGGTGGCCTTCGATCGGAAAGTGGGCGCGGTCCGGTGCGTGCGATTCCAAGGCGCCGGAGTGTCCTCGTAGCGGAGCTACTAGGGCATTTCGGCAACGCGGGAAGCGTGCGTGCCGGGGCGTGACCGCCCGATCAGAGGTCACCCGACAGGCTCTGAGGCCTTCCGTGCCTCAGTCCGTCTCGTCGCCGAGCATCCTGCGCAGCAGGTCGCGCAGTACGGTCCGCTCCGTCTCGGACAGCTCGGCGAGCGGCTCCCGGGCGAAGTCCAGGGCGTCCCGCAGCTGAGCTGCCGTCCGGACGCCCTCCTCGGTCGGGGCGGCGAGCTTCACCCGCCGGTCGGCCGGATCCGGGCGGCGCTCGACCAGGCCTCGGAGCTCCAGACGGTCGACTATGCCGGTGATGTTGGACGGTTCACACTTCAGCTTCCGGGCGACCTTGCGCATGGGCATCGGCTCCAGCGAGAGCAGCCCGAGCACCCGCGCCTGCGCGCCGGTGAGGGCGTGGGTGGCGGCAGCACGGTCGTACTCCTCGTGGTAGCGAGCCACGACGCCGCCGATGAGCTGGATGACGTCGAGGGTCACGGGGTCGGTGTGCGGGTCGGCCATGACACCCAGCGTAGCGAATTACTTGACAAGATGAAATAACGCGACGCATGGTTGTTTCATGTCCTGAAGCTTTCCGGCTTCCCGCACGTACGACATCGAGGAGAACCCGAGCCCATGTCTGCAGCACTTCCCACGTCCAGCCGTGAATGGCACCTCGTCGCCCGCCCGCACGGCTGGCCCGAGGCCAAGGATTTCGCGCTGCGCGAGGCGTCGGTGACCGCTCCCGGCGAGGGCCGCGTCCTCGTCCGCAACCTGCACTTCTCCGTCGACCCCTACATGCGCGGCCGCATGAACGACGTGAAGTCGTACGCCCCGCCCTTCAAGCTCGACCACCCGATGGAGGGCGGCGCGGTCGGTGAGGTCGTGGCGTCGAACGCCGAGGGCTTCGCCGTCGGCGACCACGTCCTGCACGGCCTCGGCTGGCGCGAGTACGCCGACGTCCCCGCCAAGCACGCGGTCAAGGTGGACGCCTCCCTGGCTCCGCTGTCGGCCTACCTCGGCGTACTGGGCATGACCGGGCTCACCGCCTACGCGGGCCTGTTCGACGTCGCCTCCTTCAAGGAGGGCGACGCCGTCTTCGTCTCCGGCGCGGCCGGTGCGGTCGGCAGCCAGGTCGGCCAGATGGCGAAGATCAAGGGCGCGTCCAGGGTCATCGGTTCGGCGGGCTCCGACGAGAAGGTCAAGCTCCTCGTCGAGGAGTACGGCTTCGACGCCGCCTTCAACTACAAGAACGGCCCCGTCAGGGAGCAGCTCGCCGAGGCCGCGCCCGACGGCATCGACGTCTACTTCGACAACGTCGGCGGCGAGCACCTGGAAGCCGCGATCTCCTCGCTCAACGTGCACGGCCGTGCCACCATCTGCGGGATGATCGCGCAGTACAACGCCACGGAGCCCACCCCGGGCCCGCGCAACCTCGCCCTCGTCATCGGCAAGCGCCTGCGCCTGCAGGGCATGCTCGTGGGCGACCATGCCGCGCTCCAGCCGCAGTTCGTCCAGGACGTGGCCGGGTGGCTGGCCTCGGGCGAGCTCAAGTACAACGAGACGAACGTCCAGGGCATCGAGAACGCCTACGACGCGTTCGTCGGTCTGCTCCGGGGCGAGAACACCGGAAAGATGATCGTTTCGCTGGACGCCTGACCCTCCCGGCCCGTCAACCGTTAGGCTCGGCCCAGGCCGTCGCGGTCGTGGGCGCGAGTCGCGGCGCATCAGCAGGAGGAATCACCGTTATGACCATCCAGCACATAGACGTTGCCTACACCGCCGTCGCCACCGCTTCGAGCGGCCGTGACGGCCGCGTCGCCTCCGACGACGGCAACCTCGACGTCGTCGTCAACCCGCCGAAGGCGATGGGCGGCAGCGGCGCGGGCACCAACCCCGAGCAGCTCTTCGCGGCCGGCTACAGCGCCTGCTTCCAGGGTGCGCTCGGTGTGGTCGCCCGCAACGAGAAGGCCGACATCTCCGGATCGACGGTGACCGCCTCGGTCTCCCTCGGCAAGACGGAGGCCGGCGGCTTCGGCCTGGAGGTCGCGATCAGCGCCTCCATCCCGAACGTCGACAAGGCCACCGCCCAGGCGCTCGTCGAGAAGGCGCACCAGGTGTGCCCCTACTCGAACGCCACCCGGGGCAACATCAAGGTCGAGCTGTCCGTCGGCTGACCTGACAGCCCGTTCGTACGGGTGCGGGGGCCGCACCCCGATCCACGTGGGGTGCGGCCCCCGGCCGTGACCGCGGCTCCTGTGGTGGGGGCCGCAAGCGCGCTCAGCGCGCCGAGAAGGCGTGCACCGTCGTCGAGCGGTAGGTGTCGCCGGGGCGCAGCACCGTCGAGGGGAACGACGGCTGGTTCGGTGAGTCCGGGAAGTGCTGGGACTCCAGGCAGAACGCGTCGCCCTGGCGGTAGACACGCCCCGAGGTGCCGGTGAGCGTGCCGTCCAGGAAGTTCCCGGAGTAGACCTGCATGCCCGGCTCGGTCGTGTACATCTTCATCACCCGGCCCGAACCGGGGTCCGTCACCGTCAGCGCGTACTCCGGGCGGGACGTGATCCCCTTGTCCAGCACGAAGTTGTGGTCGACACCCTGCCCGTGGCCGATCTGCTCGTGCGGGGTGCGGACGGCGTCGCCGATGGCGCGGGCCCTGCGGAAGTCGAAGGGCGTGCGTGCCACCGGGGCGAGCTCGCCCGTCGGGATGAGGGTCGCACCCACCGGGGTGTAGCGCGCCGCCGCCATCTCCAGCAGATGCCCGTCGACGCTGCCGCTGCCCTCGCCCGCCAGATTGAAATAGGTGTGGCTGGTCAGGTTGAGGACGGTCGCCCGGTCCGTCGTGGCCGTGTAGTCGATGCGCCACTCGCCCCTGGAGGTGAGGGCGTAGACGACACGGACGGCGAGGGCGCCCGGATAGCCGGCCTCGCCGTCCGGACTGGTCCGGGTCAGGACCAGCCCGACCTCACCCCGCGAGGTGAAGGGCTCGACGTGCCAGATCCGCTTGTCGAAGCCCTGGTCGCCGCCGTGGAGGCTGTTGGGGCCGTCGTTGAGAGGGAGTTGGTGGGTGACCCCGTCGAGGGTGAAGCGTCCCTCGGCGATGCGGTTGCCGTACCGGCCTATGAGGCCGCCGAAGTAGGGCGACTTCGCCACGTAGTCAGGCAGGCCGCCGAAGCCGAGCGCGATGTTCGCCGTACGCCCCCTGCGGTCGGGTGTCTCCAGCGACTGGATGACACCGCCCCAGGAGAGGACCTTCAGCCGGGTCCCTCCGTTGGCGAGGGTCCAGCGGTACACCTTCGTCCCGTCGGCGAGCGTGCCGAAGTGCTCCCGGAACGGGGTGCGTCCACCGGGCGTGGCGTGGGCGGTGGGAGTGCCCGCCGCCACCGCCAGCCCGGTGGCGGCCGTGGCCGCCAGAACGGTGCGTCTGCTGGTACCGGTCATGAGACAACTCCTTCTCGAAGGGGAAGTGTTACGAGCCGACCTTGCGTTTGTTCCAGACGTCGAAGCCGACCGCGGCCAGCAGGACGAAGCCCTTGATGACCTGCTGGTAGTCGGTGCCGATGCCGACGAGGTTCATGCCGTTGTTCAGCACACCCAGGACGAGACCACCGATGATCGCGCCGAGGACCGTGCCGACGCCGCCGCTCATCGAGGCACCGCCGATGAACGAGGCGGCGATGGCCTCCAGTTCGAAGTTGAGACCAGCCTTGGGCGAGGCCGCGTTGAAGCGGGCTGCGAAGACCAGACCCGCCACGGCCGCGAGCATGCCCATGTTCAGGAAGACCAGGAAGGTGACCTTCTTGTCCTTCACACCCGACAGCTTGGCCGCGGGCAGGTTGCCGCCGATGGCGTAGATGTGGCGGCCGATGATCGCGTTGCGCATCAGGTAGCCGAACCCGACGACGAGCACGCCGAGGATGAGCAGCACGACCGGGGCGCCCTTGTAGCTGGCGAGCAGCAGTGTGACGACGAGGACGGCCGAGACCAGGGCGACCAGCTTCAGCAGGAACAGCTTGGCCGGCAGCACGTCGAGCGCGAACTCCTGCTGCCGCTTGCGGTCACGGACCTCCTGGAACACCACGAAGGCGATCAGGGCGAAGCCGAGCAGCAGGGTGAGGTTGTGGTAGTTCGTGGTGGGGCCGACCTCGGGGAGGAAGCCGTTGGCGATCTCCTGCAGGTCCTTCGGGAAGGGGCCGAGCGTCTGGCCCTTCAGGAAGATCTCGGTCAGCCCGCGGAAGAGCAGCATCCCCGCGAGGGTCACGATGAACGACGGTATGCCGAGGTAGGCGATGAAGAAGCCCTGCACCGCACCGGCGACGGCACCGATGGCCAGGCACAGCACCACCGCGAGCGGCCAGGGAAGATCGTGTTCGACCATCAGTACGGCGGCCATCGCGCCGATGAACGCGGTCAGTGAGCCGACCGAGAGGTCGATGTGGCCCGCGATGATGACGAGCATCATGCCGATCGCGAGGATCAGGATGTAGCTGTTCTGCAGCACCAGGTTGGAGACGTTGCGCGGCAGCAGCAGGTCACCGTCCGACCACACCGCGAACAGCACCACGATCAGGCCGAGGGCCATCAGCATGCCGTACTGGCGCATGTTGCGGCGCATGCCGCCGAGCACCAGTTGCAGCAGGCCGTCGCCGGAGGCCGGCCCGCTCCTGCCGGGCGGCGCCGGGGCCGGGGTCTTGGCGGTCAGGTCCGTGCTCATCGGGATACCTCTTTGTCCTTCGTCATCTGACGCATCAGCGCTTCCTGCGAGGCCTCGGCCCGCGAGAACTCACCCGTCAGCCGTCCCGCGGCCATCGTGTAGATGCGGTCGCACATACCGAGCAGCTCCGGCAGCTCGGAGGAAATGAAGACGACCGCCTTGCCCTGGGCGGCCAGGTGGTCGATGACCGTGTAGATCTCGTACTTGGCGCCCACGTCGATGCCGCGTGTGGGCTCGTCCAGGATCAGCACCTCGGGACCCGCGAAGATCCACTTGCTGAGGACGACCTTCTGCTGGTTGCCGCCGGACAGCTTGCCCACCGGCTCGAAGACGGTCGGCGCCTTGATGTTCATGGACTTGCGGAAGTCCTCGGCGACCTGCCGCTCACCGTGCTCGTCGACCACACCGCGCCTGGCGACCTTGCCCAGGGCGGTCAGCGAGATGTTCCGGTTGATGGTGTCGATGAGGTTGAGGCCGTAGTGCTTGCGGTCCTCGGTGGCGTACGCGATGCCGTGCTTGACCGCCTCGGGGACGGACTTCGTACGTATCTCGGTGCCGTCCCGCAGGACGGTACCGCCCGCGTACCGGCCGTAGGAGCGGCCGAAGACGCTCATCGCCAGCTCGGTGCGGCCGGCGCCCATGAGCCCGGCGATCCCGACGATCTCGCCGCGCCGCACCTCGATCGAGACGTCGTCGACGACCTTGCGCTGCTGGTCGATGGGGTGGTGCACGGTCCAGTTGCGGATCTCCAGGGCGGGGGCGGCCCCCTCTTCCGGGTGGTGCGGGGTGCGCTCCGGGAACCGGTGCTCCAGGTCGCGGCCGACCATTCCGCTGATGATCCGGTCCTCGGTCGTCTCCGCCGCCTTCACGTCGAGCGTCTCGATGGAGCGCCCGTCGCGGATGATCGTGACCGAGTCGGCGACCCGGCGGATCTCGTTCAGCTTGTGCGAGATGATGATCGAGGTCATGCCCTGTTCCTTGAGCTGCAGGATCAGGTCGAGGAGCTTGCCGCTGTCCTCGTCGTTGAGTGCCGCCGTCGGCTCGTCGAGGATGAGCAGCTTCACCTTCTTCGACAGCGCCTTGGCTATCTCCACCAGCTGCTGCTTGCCCACGCCGATGTCGGCGACGCGGGTCTCCGGGTGCTCGTCCAGACCGACCCGGCGCAGCAGTTCGCCCGCGTGCCTGAGCGTGTCGTTCCAGTTGATGAGCCCGCGCCTGGCGTGCTCGTTGCCGAGGAAGATGTTCTCCGCGATGGAGAGGTACGGCACCAGCGCCAGTTCCTGGTGGATGATCACGATGCCGTGCTGTTCGCTCGCCCGGATGTCCTTGAACCGGCAGGTCGTGCCCTCGAAGAGGATGTCCCCTTCGTAGCTGCCGTGAGGATGGACGCCGGAGAGGACCTTCATCAAGGTCGACTTGCCGGCGCCGTTCTCTCCGCAGATGGCGTGGACCTCGCCCTGCCGGACGGTCAGTGTGACGTCCGAAAGCGCTTTGACGCCGGGGAAGGTTTTGACGATCGAGCGCATTTCCAGGACGGGTCCCGCCATGGTCTTGCCTTCCAATCCTTGAGGGGGCCCGGTTACTTGAGGTCGTTCTCGGTGTAGTAGCCGCCGTCGACGAGGACCTCCTTGTAGTTGGCCTTGTCGACGCTGACCGGCTGCAGCAGGAAGGCGGGGACGACCTTGGCGCCGTTGTTGTAGGACTTGGTGTCGTTGACCTCGGGCTTCTTGTCCTTCAGGACCGCGTCGACCATGTTCGACGCGACCTTGGCGAGCTCGCGCAGGTCCTTGTAGACGGTCTGGGTCTGCTCACCTGTGATGATCGACTTCACCGAGGCGACCTCGGCGTCCTGGCCCGTGACGACGGGCATCGGCTTGGCCTTGGTGCCGTAGCCGTCCGACTTCAGCGCGGAGAGGATGCCGATGGAGATGCCGTCGTACGGCGAGAGCACGGCGTCGACCCGGGCGCTGCGGTAGCTGGACGTCAGCAGGTCGTCCATGCGCTTCTGCGCGGTGCCGCCGTCCCAGCGCAGCGTGGTGACCTGGTTGAGGGCGGTCTGCTTGGACCTGACGACCAGCTCGCCCTTGTCCACGTACGGCTTGAGGACGTTCATCGCGCCCTGGAAGAAGTACTTGGTGTTGTTGTCGTCGTTGGACCCGGCGAACAGCTCGATACTGAAGGGGCCCTTCTTGCCGTCCGCCAGGCCGAGCTTGTCCACGATGTACGTGCCCTGCAGCTCGCCGACCTTCTCGTTGTCGAACGAGGCGTAGTAGTCGACGTTCGAAGAGCCGAGGATCAGCCGGTCGTAGGAGATCACCGGGATGTCGGCGTCCTTGGCCTGCTGCAGGACGTTGTTGAGGGACTTGTTGTCGATCGCGGCCACGATCAGGGCGTCCACACCCTGCGTGATCATGTTCTCGATCTGCGAGACCTGCTGGTCCGGGTCGTCCTCGCCGTAGGCGAGCTTGGTCTTGTACCCCTTGCCCTTCAGTTCCTTCACGACGTTGGCGCCGTCGGCGATCCAGCGCTCGGAGGACTTGGTCGGCATCGCGATGCCGATGGTGGCGCCGTCACTGCCTTCCTTGTTCTCGTCGCTGCCGCCCTCGCTGTTCTGGCCGCAGGCGGTCAGGGTGAGGGCGAGGGAGGCGGCGGAGGCGATGGCGGCAAGTGCGGCTCTGCGGTTGCGCATAGTCATCATCCTTGATGTGGGTGGGGGCGCGGTCCGGAGATGCCGGAACGCTGGAAACGGATCTACCGAGAAGGGGTGTGTGGGATTGTGCGCGGCTGTGTCGTCTTTTGGGGAGGCTGTTTCCGGAACGTTATGACGAGATCTCGAAGCGGTTGAGTGAGCCCGGCAGGCGGGTGCCGAGGGCGGCCATGCCTCCGTCCGCGCCGTGCCGCGCGAGCAGGTCCAGGGCGAGGCGACCGCGCCGCACCCGCTCCTTGGCGGTGGTCAGCGCCAGCTCCCGCAGGTGCTGGCCGTACGGGTAGATCCCGGGCGATTTGGAGAGGCCGAACTTCAGGTACAGCGGGGCGCCGCGCCGGATCAGTTCGGCGACCTCGTACATCCGCACATAGCCTCCGAGGTCGTCCGGAGCCTCGATGTAGACGTCCATCGGAGCCCCCGAGACCCGGCGGATCTCGGTGAACTGAGCAAGGGTCAGGTCGGACGGGACGTTGACCGAGTCGGCGCCCAGTCCCTCGAAGACGGCGTACGACGCCGGGTTCACGGGCCCGATCAGCGCCGACACCTTGAAGGTGGTGTCCGCGGGCAGGCCCCCCCGGTCGCGGAGCCGGTGCAGGGTCCACAGGACCCCCTCGTCGGCCACGAGGAGGCACTTCACCCCCAGCCCGGTCGCCCGCAGGGCGTCCTCGACGCAGCCGGCCAGGGCGTCGTGGCCGCGTGCGCGCAGGCCCGCGCCACCGGAGTCCGTGCGCACCGACGCGCCGGTGTCCCAGGTGCCCCGCGGTCCCGTGAACAGGCAGAGTTCGATGTCCCGTTCGGCGCAGCCCTCCACCATCTCGGTGATCTCGGCGTCGGTCAGCATCCAGATGCCGCTGCCCTGGCTGATGCGGTGAACGGGCACGTCGAGCCTGGCGGACTCCTTGAGTACGACGCCGAGGGCCTCCGGGCCCTCCACGGACGGCACCTCGGTGCGCCAGCTCCCGCCGTCGGGGAAGGAGTGCGGGGAGGCGTCGGCCGGGGAGAGCGGCGCCGGGCCGAGGCCCAGCGCGGGGAGCACGGCGTCGCCGGGACGGCGGGGGCCGGCTGTGCCGGGGGAGGGGGCAAGCGCGTCGTTCACGGAAGGTCCTTCATGTTCGGTATTTCGGACGACATTCGGATCTCGGTGTGTGCGCCGGTACGGAAGCGGTCAGGGCGCCGCCGTACCGGCGCACGGATCAGGGGCGGTCAGGGCCGCAGCAGTACCTTCCCGGTGTCCGGAGCCCCGGACCCCACCAGTGCCACGGCTTCGGCGAACCGGTCGAGCGGGAACTCGTGGGTGATCAGCGGTGCCGGATCGAGCAGCCCGGCCGTGAACGCCCGCACGGCGTGGGACCAGGCCGCCGACGGCGCCCCGAACACGCTGCGCACGGTGAGCTGGCTGAGCGACAGATGCACCGGGTCGATCCCCACGGCACCCGGGGTGAACATCCCGGTCAGCACGACCCGCCCCCCGCGGCGCGCCAGCAGGCACGCGTCCGCGGCGGTGGAAGGCGCCCCGGCCGTCTCCACGACCAGGTCATAGCGTCCCCGGACCTCCTCCGCTTCCTTGGGTCCGAGGGCCTGGTCCGCTCCGAAGTCCATTGCCCGGGAGGCACGTTGCTCCCTCGGGTCGATCACCGTGAGCTCGGCGGGCGACACCGCTGCCAGAAACTGGACCGCGAGCAGCCCGAGCGTGCCCGCGCCCAGCACGGCGATCCGCTCACCGGGCTCCGGGGCCCCGGCCCGCACCGCGGCCGCGATCACCGCGGCCGGTTCCAGCAGCGCGGCGGCCCGCAGGTCCGCGTCGTCGGCCAGCGGGTGGAGCAGCCGGGCGGGGACGACCACATGGTCGGCGAACGCGCCGGGCCGGGTGAACCCCGTCTCGTCGTAGCCCGTCGTGCACAGGGACGTCTCGCCGTACCGGCACCGCTCGCAGCGCCCGCAGGCCCGGAAGCCCTCGGCGACGGTGCGCCGTCCTTCCAGCGCGGGGTCGACGCCCTTGCCGACGGCGTCGACCGTCCCGGACCACTCGTGTCCCGGCACCACGGGGTAGCGCACATAATCCGGATCGCGGTGGCCGTCGTACAGCTCGCGGTCGCTCATGCAGATCCCGGCCGCGGCGACGCGCACCCGGACCTCGCCGGGACCCGGCTCCGGGACAGGCCCCTCGGACAGCCGGTGGCTGCCGGGCCGCTCGACGACCAACGAGCGTGACACGAGGCTCACTTGGGCTGCCTCTTCTCCCAGCCGTCCGCCCACAGGTCGAACCGCGCCTGCTGCTGCGGGAACTCCGCCGCCGCGTCCACGTCCAGCTCCACGCCGAGCCCGGGGGCGTCGGAGAGTTCGAAGCAGCCGGTGGCGGGGTCGACGGCGGGAGCGCCCTTGACGACCTTCTTGATGTCGGCGTCCGCGAAGTCGTTGAAGTGTTCGAGGATCTTGAAGTTGGGCGTGCAGCCGGCGACCTGGAGGCTGGCCGCGGTCAGCACCGAACCGCCCACGTTGTGCGGCGCGATCAGCGTGTAGTGGGTCTCCGCCGTCGCCGCGAGCTTGCGGGTCTCCAGGATGCCGCCGATGTGACCGACGTCCGGCTGGATGATGTCGGCCGCCTGGGACTCGAACAGCTCGCGGAACTCGATCCGGTCGTGGATGCGCTCACCGGTCGCGATCGGCAGGTCGACCTTCTCCGCGACCTTCGCGAGCGCCTTGAGGTTCTCCGGCGGCACCGGCTCCTCCAGCCAGGCCGGACGGAACGGCGCCATCTCGCGGGCGATCCGCACCGCCGTCGACGGGCTGAAACGTCCGTGCATCTCCAGCATCAGCTCGGTGTCGGGCCCGATGGCGTCCCGCACGGCCTCGATGAGGGACACCGCGTAGCGCGTCTCCTCCTGGCCGAGCTCGAAGTGGCCCGTACCGAAGGGGTCGATCTTCAGCGCCCGGTAACCGCGCTCCACGACGCCCTGCGCCGCCTTGTGGTACGCCTCCGGGGTCCGCTCCGTGGTGTACCAGCCGTTGGCGTACGCCTTGACCCGGTCGGTGACCTTCCCGCCGAGCAGCTGCCACACCGGGACGCCGAGCGCCTTGCCCTTGATGTCCCAGCAGGCCATCTCGACGACCGCGATGCCGGACATCACGATCTCCCCGGCCCGCCCGTAGTCGCCGTACTTCATCCGCTTGACGAGGTCCTCGACCGCGAACGGGTCGGACCCGGCGATGTGGTTGGCCGTGGCCTCCCGCAGATAGCCGAGCAGCGCGTCGGTGCGGCCCAGCATCCGGGTCTCACCGACACCGGTGAGGCCCTCGTCGGTGTGGACCTGGACGTAGGTGAGGTTCCGCCACGGCGTGCCGACGACATGCGTGCTGATTCCGGTGATGCGCACGGGTGTTGCCTCTCGTGGTGTTCGGTATTTCGTCACTCGTTCGAAATGCTGGCGTGACCGTAATGACGGGCCAGGGGCGGTGTCAATGGTTCGCGCAAGTACGCTGACGCCATGAGTGATCTCGGGGCGGGTTTCGGGTACTTGATAAAGGGGCAACGCTGGGCCTTCGGGCACGGCCGCTGGTTCGGCTTCGGTCTCCTGCCGGCGCTGATCACCCTCGTCGTCTACGCGGGCGCGCTCGTCGGACTCGGCTACGGTGCCGATGACTTCGCCGGATGGGTCACACCGTTCGCCGACGACTGGTCCTCGCCCTGGCGGGGTCTCCTGCGCAACACCCTGGTCGTCCTGGTCTTCGTACTCGGACTGTTCCTCGCGGTGATCACGTTCACCGCCGTGACCCTCCTGGTGGGCCAGCCGTTCTACGAGTCGCTCTCCGAGGAGGTCGACCGCAGCGAGGGCGGCGAGGTGCCCGAGTCGGGCCTGCCGCTCTGGCGGGAGCTCTGGATCTCCGCCCGCGACTCCGTCCGCATCCTGCTGCGCGTCGCGTTCTACGGGGTGCTGCTCTTCGCCCTCGGATTCGTCCCCGTCATCGGGCAGACCGTGATCCCCGCACTCGGCTTCTGCGTCACCGGCTACTTCCTCGCCGAGGAGCTCACCGCCGTCGCCCTCCAGCGCCGCGGCACGGTCCTGAAGGACCGGCTCGTGCTGCTGCGCGGCCGCCGGATGATGGTCCTCGGCTTCGGCGTCCCGCTCGCGCTCGCCTTCGTGGTCCCGCTCGTCGCCGTGTTCCTGATGCCGGGCGCCGTCGCCGGCGCGACGCTGCTGGTCCGCGACCTCACCGCGCCGCCACCCGCCGCCCCCGAGCCGGCGCCCGCCCCGCACTCGCTGCACAAGGGCTGAGAGCCTGTCGGGTGGCCCTCGATCGGAAAGCGGGCGCGGTCCGGTGCGTGACCGCCCGATCAGAGGTCACCCGACAGGCTCTGAGGCTCCGGCCGCGGCGTCAGCGCACGGAGAAGCCGTACACCGTCGTCGAGACGAACTCCTCGCCCGGACGCAGCACGGTGCTCGGGAACCCCGGGCGGTTCGGCGAGTCCGGGAAGTGCTGTGTCTCCAGCGCGATCCCGGCGCACGGCACGAACGGGTCACCGCCGAGGTGGTCGGCGGTGTACAGCTGGAGCCCCGGCTCCGTCGTACGGACCGTCAGCAGGCGCCCGGACGCGGGGTCGTGCAGCTCGGCCACCGGCTCCCCGCCGGTCTCCTCCAACACGAAGTTGGTGTCGTAGCCGGGACCCACCGGCTTCGGCTCCCGGAAGTCGAAACGGGTCCCCTCCACCGAAACGAACTCCCCCGTGGGGACCGACTCGGCGTCCGCCGGCGTGATCCGCCCGGCCGCCAGTCGCAGTTCGTGTCCCAGGGCGCTGCCGCTGTCCGCCCCGGCCAGGTTCCAGTAGCTGTGGTTCGTCAGGTTCAGCACGGTCGGCGCGTCCGTCGTCGCCCGGTAGCCGATCCGCAGCGCGCCGTCCACGTCCAGGGTGTAGGTCACGACGACCACGAGGCGTCCCGGGAAGCCCTCCTCGCCGTCCCGCGCGACCAAGGTGAGCCGCACACCGTCCGGCACCTCCTCGGAATCCCAGACGCGCCTGTCGAAGCCGCGCTCACCGCCGTGCAGCGTGTTGCGGCCCTCGTTCCGCGAGACCCGGTGCGTATGCCCGTCCAGGACGAAGGAGCCGCCCGCGATCCGGTTCGCGTACCGGCCGACCACGGCGCCGAAGTACGGACCCGCGTGCTTCTCGTACCCCGTGACGTCCGGCAGCCCCAGGACCACCTCCGCCCGGTCGCCGTCCCTGCCGGGCACCTCCACCGACTGCACCACGGCGCCGTACGTCAGCACACGCACCCGCGTGCCCTCGCGCTCCAGCGTCCAGCGCCGGACCGGCGTGCCGTCGGCGAGGGTGGAGAAGTCTTCACTGCGTACCGCTGTACCCGTCGTCACGATCAAGGACCTTACGCGGGCGGTCCGGACGCGGTGACATTGCGGTAAGCGATCTCGGCCAGCCTGGCCTGGCCGTTGCGGCCCGGATGGAACCAGTCCCACTCGCTGAGCTGCTTCCCGGTGAAGCGGTAGTCGAAGACCGCCCCGCCGTCGTCACGGCACAGCTCGTCCCCGGCGCAGACGTCCCGCAGCACCTCGTTGTACGCGACGACCCGCTTCCGCACCGCATCGCGCCGCGCGACGGCGGCCGCGCCCATGTCGTCCGCGTCGCTCAGCATCGACCGGCAGATCCCCAGCTTCCAGATCTGCTTGCCGAGCGGGTTCGCGCGCCCGGTCGACCAGAGCCGCTTGAGGTCCGGGACGCTGGAGACGTACAGCTGCGCCTTCGGGGCGGCGGCGCGCAACTGTCGGACCGAGGCTTCGAACGACGCCCGGAAATCCGCCACCGGGGTCATCAGCCGCACCGAGTCACGGCAGGCGTCGTTCGCGCCGATCATCACGGTGACGAGTGCGGGGTCCTCCTTCGCGGCCAGCGCCATCTGCTCCGGCAGCTGCGCCATCCTCGCGCCGGACACCGCGTGGTTCCAGCTGTGCGACGCCGCCTTCGAGGCCCCCAGAAGGCGTACGGCGAGGCTCCGCACCGAGGTGTCGGACCCGGTGGCCCAGGACACCTCCGGGCAGTCGGCCAGCACCGAGCAGGCGTCGAAGCCCCTCGTGATGGAGTCCCCGACGGCCGCGACGGATGCGGGGCTCGCGTCCCACGCAGGGGACGGGGAGGGGCTTCGCGGCCCCGCCGCGCTCGGAGCGGCTCCGCCCTGACCGGAGGACGAGCATCCCGCGAGCGCGACGCCCGCGACGAGCGCTACCGCCGTCAGAGTGGCCCCGCGGCCGCCGCCGCGGCGGCGTGTCGAACGCTCGGGCATGACTGTCTCCCCTCCGGCCACACGGGTGATTGTGCCCCTGGCACGACCGGACAGCCCCAGGTGGCGGGCCCGCGCGCCCTCGCGGGTGAATGCTGAGCGAATCACGGGCCCGGGACCGACGGTACGTCACACGCCCGGCCCCGGCGCACGGTAGCTTTTCCCCGTCGAACCAGTGGCGCCCGACCGGCCCGCGTATGAATCGGCGGGGCCCGGTAAGTTATCTCACGTCACATACTGTCCCTTTTCAGGAGATTAACTCCCGATGCTGTTTACTGAAGACAACCTCGGGAGCCGGCCGGGAAGAGGCGGTACGGGCGCGAGGCCGCTGGGGAAGGCGAACCTCGTCCCACACTGGAGGTCCCGGTGACGACACGTGGAGTCCTGTACGTTCACTCCGCACCGCGCGCGCTGTGCCCACACGTCGAATGGGCGGTAGCGGGTGTACTCGGTGTGCGGGTCCAGCTCGACTGGATCAGACAGCCGGCCTCGCCCGGCACATGGCGGTCCGAATTCTCGTGGAAGGGCCGCGCGGGTACGGCCTCGGAGCTGGCCTCCGCCCTCCGCGGCTGGGACATGCTGCGCTTCGAGGTGACGGCCGAGCCCTGCCCCACGGCCGAGGGCGAGCGCTACAGCTCCACGCCCGGCCTCGGCATCTTCCACGCCGTCACCGGCATGCACGGTGACATCCTGATCCCCGAGGACCGGCTGCGGGCAGCGCTGGCCCGGTCCCTGCGCGGCGAGTCGGACCTGGAGGCCGAGGTCGCGGGGCTCCTGGGCAAGCCGTGGGACGACGAGCTGGAGTCCTTCCGCCACGCGGGCGAGGGCGCGCCCGTGCGGTGGCTGCACCAGGTGGTGTGACGGGAGCCGCCGGCGGGCCCCGGCCTCGAGGCAGACGGTGCTGAAAGCTCGGCGGCCACGATCAGGTGCCCGTCGGCCAGCCTGAAGCGGGACCGGGAAATGTCGAACAAAGGCATACGCACGCACTTGGTAGTGGCTCAGGCCTGGGATTCGGCGCACCTCCGTGACCAGCGCGTTGGGCACGTCCCTGCCCGCCGGGTACACCACCCGGACTTCTTGCGCCCGACAGGCTGTTTCTCCTTCCAGGGCGCGAGCGTGAACGGGGTGATCGTCGTGTGCATGTCTTTCCTTCGGCTCCGGCCATGCGGTCGTTGGTGTTGTCCCGCGAGGCGGTCCGTCCCCCGGCCCTGGGCGACGGACCGCGCGCACATGCGCGAGGCCCGCCTCCCGGTTCGGGAAGCGGGCCTCGCGGCAGGATCAGCAGATGATCAGCGGGTCAGACCGAACGGAACGCCAGCACCACGTTGTGGCCGCCGAAGCCGAACGAGTTGTTGATCGCGGCGATCGAGCCCTCGGGCAGCGCCCGCGGCTCACCACGCACGATGTCGGCGTCGACGTCCGCGTCGAGGTCGTCGACGTTGATCGTGGGCGGCGCCATCCGGTTCCGCAGCGCCAGCACGGTCGCCACGGTCTCGATACCGCCCGCGCCACCCAGCAGGTGACCCGTCATCGACTTCGTGGCGGAGATGGCGACGTGGTCCAGGTCCTCGCCCAGCACCTGGCGCAGCGCCTTGATCTCGGCGATGTCGCCCTGGGGCGTGGACGTGGCGTGCGCGTTCAGGTGCACGACCTCGGACGGCTTCAGGTCCGTGGAGTCCAGCAGGTTGCGCATCGCGGCGGCGATCCCGCGCCCGCTGGGCTCGGGCTGCGCGATGTGGTGGGCGTCGGCCGAGAGCCCCTGGCCCAGCACCTCGCAGTAGACCTTGGCGCCCCGTGCGGCGGCGTGCTCCGCGGACTCCAGGATCACGACGCCGGCACCCTCGCCGAGGACGAAGCCGTCCCGGCCGGTGTCGTACGGACGTGAGGCCTTCTCGGGCTCGTCGTTGCTCTTGGACATCGCCATCATGTTGGCGAACGCCGCGATCGGCAGCGGATGGATCGCCGCCTCGGTGCCGCCTGCGACGACCACGTCGGCACGGCCGGTGCGGATCATCTCGACGGCGTAGCCGATGGCTTCGGCACCCGACGCGCAGGCGGAGACGGGCGTGTGGACGCCCGCCTGGGCGTTGACCTCCAGGCCGACGTTGGCAGCCGGGCCGTTGGGCATGAGCATGGGAACGGTGTGCGGGGAGACGCGGCGTACGCCCTTCTCCTTCAGCACGTCGTACTGGTCGAGCAGGGTGATCACGCCGCCGATGCCGGAGGCGATGACCGAGCCCAGGCGCTCGGGCCGGATCTTCTCGTCTTCACCGGCCTTGCCGGTGAAGCCGGCGTCCGCCCACGCCTCGCGGGCCGCGATCAGCGCGAACTGCGCCGAGCGGTCCAGCTTGCGGGCGAGCGGGCGAGGCAGAACCTCGCTCGGGTCGACGGCCGCGAGGGCGGCGATCCGGACAGGCAGTTCGGCGAAACGTTCGCCCTCGAGAGGCTTGACGCCGGAGCGACCGGCCATCAGACCTTCCCAGGTCGATGCGGAGTCGCCACCCAGCGGAGTGGTTGCGCCGATACCGGTGACGACCACGGTGCGATTGGTCGGGCTCACTGGAAAATCTTCTCCACGTGTAGAGGGTCGTGAATCAGCGGCGCCACCGCCGGGTGGCGACACACGGAACGGGCTGGGATCAGCCCTGGTGCTTCAGGATGTACTCGGCGGCGTCGCCGACCGTCTTGAGGTTCTTGACGTCCTCGTCGGGGATCTTGACGTCGAAGCGCTCTTCGGCGGCGACGACGACCTCGACCATGGACAGCGAGTCGACGTCCAGGTCGTCGGTGAAGGACTTGTCCAGCTGGACGTCCTCGACCGGGATACCGGCGATCTCGTTGACGATCTCGGCGAGACCGATGACGATCTCTTCCTGAGTGGCGGCCATGTTGGCGCTCCTTCGATGTGTTTCTGCAGGGTTCGGGCGTGCGGACCGAAAGGTCCGGTGTGCCTAGGGGAGGGTAACGACCGTCGCGGCGTAGACGAGACCCGCCCCGAAGCCGATGATGAGCGCCGTGTCGCCGCTCTTTGCCTGGCCGGTCGCCAGAAGCCGCTCCATAGCGAGCGGAATCGAGGCGGCCGACGTGTTGCCGGTGGTTTCCACGTCACGGGCGACCGTGACGTGCTCCGGCAGCTTGAGTGTCTTCACCATCGAGTCGATGATCCGCATGTTGGCCTGGTGCGGGATGAAGACATCCAGGTCTTCCGGCGAGATCCCGGCCGCTTCCAGCGCCTGCTGGGCGACCTTGGCCATCTCGAAGACGGCCCAGCGGAAGACCGCCTGGCCCTCCTGGGTGATGGCCGGGAACTTGACCTCGCCCCGCTCGTTGAGCGGCAGGTTCGAGACGTCGCCGATGTGGAAGTCGTTCCACGCCACGGTCTGCTTGATCGTCTCGGACTTGTCGCCCTCGGACCCCCAGACCGTGGGGCCGATGGCCGGGTCCTGTGACGGGCCGACCACGACCGCGCCCGCGCCGTCGCCGAAGAGGAAGGCCGTCGCGCGGTCCTCCAGGTCGGTGAGGTCGCTGAGCCGTTCGACGCCGATCACGAGTACGTATTCCGCCGAGCCCTCGACGATCATGCCCTTGGCGAGGGTGAGGCCGTAGCCGAAGCCCGCGCAGCCGGCCGAGATGTCGAAGGCGGCGGGCTTGCCCGCGCCGATCCGGTGCGCGATGTCGGTCGCGACGGCGGGGGTCTGCTTGAAGTGCGAGACGGTGGAGACGATGACTCCGCCGATCTGCTCGGGAGTGATCCCGGCGTCCGCGATCGCCTTGCCGGAGGCCTCCACGGACATCATCGACACGGTCTCCTCGTCGGAGGCCCAGTGCCGGGTGGCGATGCCGGAGCGGGAGCGGATCCACTCGTCGGACGAGTCGATCGTCTCGAGGATCACCTCGTTGGGCACGACACGGGTCGGGCGGTAGCCGCCGACACCCATGATCCGTGCGTACGGGGCGCCCTTGCTGGGCTTGATCTTCGACATGCTCGCGGGCTCCTTAGGCACCCGCGTGCTCGGAGATGAGCGCGCGGGCGGCGTCGAGGTCGTCGGGGGTCTTGAGCGCGAGGGTCTTCACACCGGGCAGCGCGCGCTTGGCGAGCCCGACCAGCGTGCCACCGGGCGCGGCCTCGACGACGGCCGTGACACCGAGGGCCTTGAAGGTCTCCATGCACAGGTCCCACCGGACCGGGTTGGCGACCTGGCCGACGAGCCGCGAGATGACCTCGTCGCCGGTGGCGACGGTCTTCCCGTCGGCGTTCGACACGTACGTCACCTTCGGGTCGGTGACCTTCAGGGAGGCGGCGGCCTCACGCAGCCTGTCCACGGCCGGAGCCATGTGGCGCGTGTGGAACGCGCCCGCCACCTTGAGGGGAACCACCCGGCGGACGCCTTCGGGCATGTCATCGACAAGGGCCGCGATCTGTGCGGCGGTGCCGGCGGCGACGATCTGCCCGCCGCCGTTGACGTTGGCCGGGGTGAGCCCCAGCTTCTCCAGGTGCGGCACCGTCACCTCGGGGTCGCCGCCGAGGAGCGCGGCCATGCCCGTCTCGGTGATCGCGGCGGCCTCGGCCATGCCGAGCCCCCGGGTGCGTACGAAACGGAGCGCCGCCTCGTCCTCGATGACGCCGGCGAGCGTGGCGGCGGTGATCTCACCGACGCTGTGGCCCGCGACGACATCGGGGGAGGCGTCCAGGGCGGCGGCCGAGAGGAGACCGGCGGCGACCAGCAGTGGCTGTGCCACCGCGGTGTCGCGGATCTCGTCCGCGTCCGCCTTCGTGCCGTAGTGGGCAAGGTCGAGCCCGATGGCCTCGGACCATCCCGCGATGCGGTCTGCGGCACCGGGGAGTTCGAGCCATGGAGTCAGGAAGCCGGGCGTCTGAGCGCCTTGGCCGGGAGCGACGAGTACGAGCACCCTCACACTCTCTCTTGTGGACGGCCCCGGACGCCCGTGGGGACAGGGACGAAGAACCGTCAGGGGAATTGTTGAAGTTCGACAAAAGTCTAGAGCTGGGAGCCTCCGTCGGCCAAGCGCCCCAGGATGAGGGCGATCCGCAGCGTGAACGCGGAACGCACGTCCGAGGGTGACCACCCGGTGACGTCGGTCACACGTCGCAGCCGGTAGCGCACGGTATTGGGGTGCACGAACAGCATCCTGGCAGCGCCCTCCAGACTGCTCGCCTGCTCGAGATACACACTCAACGTCTCCAGAAGTGCCGAACCCGCTTCTTCGAGCGGTCTGTAGATCTCCTCCACCAGCTGATCGCGTGCGGCGGGGTCACCCGCCATCGCGCGCTCCGGAAGGAGATCGTCCGACAACACGGGGCGCGGCGCGTCCTGCCACGCCGAACAAGCTTTGAGACCGGCCGCGGCCGCCTGCGCGGACCGGGTGGCCGCGAGCAGGTCCGGCACCACCGGCCCGGCGACGACGGGACCGGCCGCGTACGGGCCGATCAGCGACTTTGCCACGTTCAGCGGGTTGTCGCTGCCACCGGCGATCACGACCAGGCGGTGGCCGAGCACGCCTGTCAGGACCTGGAGCTTCGCGTGCCTCGCGGCCCGCCGGATGGCCTCCACGGTGAGCTCGCTGTCGCCTTCGGGGGCGGTGCCGAGCACGACGCAGACGTGCTCGGGGGAGTTCCAGCCGAGCGCGGCCGCGCGGGAGACGGCGCCCTCGTCCGCCTCGCCGGACAGCACCGCGTTCACGACCAGCGACTCCAGCCGGGCGTCCCACGCACCACGGGCCTCGGCGGCCTGTGCGTACACCTGGGCGGTGGCGAAGGCGATCTCGCGCGCGTAGACGAGCAGGGCCTCGCGCAGCACCGACTCGTCGCCCGGTGCCGCGACCTCGTCGATCGCGGCCTCCATGACCTCGATCGTCGTACGCACCATCTCCACGGTCTGGCGCAGGGTGATGGCCCTGGTCAGCTCACGTGGCGCGGTGCCGAACACGTCGGTGGAGATCGCCTGCGGCGTCTCCGGGTGGCGGAACCACTCCGTGAACGCGGCGATGCCGGCCTGGGCGACCAGGCCGATCCAGGACCGGTTCTCCGGGGGCATCGCCCGGTACCACGGCAGAGCCTCGTCCATGCGGGCGATGGCGTTGGCTGCCAGCCTGCCGGAGGACTGCTCCAGGCGTTTCAGGGTCGCGGCGTGGAGATGGGCGTCGTTCGCGGCGGGCTGCTCAGGATCGGGTCGGGGCACGCACACAAGACTGCCTTATCGGGACACGGACCCGGAGGGGTGGGGCGGCCGACCGCTCGCCGGGGATACCGTGGGGGCGTGATGGACGTACGCCGCTCCGGGGACCGCTTCCGCGGCGGGGACCCGGCCACGGGTGACTCCGCGGGCATCGAGACGCTGCACGCATTCTCCTTCGGGCGGTTCTACGAACCGGACAATCTGCGGTTCGGGCCGATCCTGGCATGCAACGAGGAGCGCCTCGCCCCCGGCGCGGGCTTCGACGAGCATCCGCACAGCCACACCGAGATCGTGACCTGGGTGGTGGAGGGCGAGCTCACCCACCGGGACTCGGCCGCGCACGCCACCACCGTACGGGCCGGTGACGTCCAGCACCTCAGCTCGGCCGGAGGGGTGCGTCACGTCGAACGCAACGACGGGGTGGGCCCGCTGACGTTCATTCAGACGTGGCTGGCGCCCCTGGAGCCCGGCGGGGAGCCCGCGTACACCCACGTCGCCGGGATAGCGGACTCCACCCCGTACGCCCTTCCCGAGGCGGGTGCGATGCTCCACGTCCGCCGCCAGTCCGCGGGCGAACGCACCGCCGTACCCGACGCGGTGGGCGTCTACGCCCATGTCGTACGGGGGCGGGTGCTCCTCGGGGGTGAGGAGCTGGGCCCCGGCGACTCGGCGCGGATCACCGGGTCGAGCGGGCTGGAACTGGAGGCGCTGGAGCAGGCCGAGACCCTGGTCTGGGAGCTCGCCGCGGTGTGAGGGCCGGGACCGGTTCGATCCCCTCTCGCGAGCCCGGCCGGCCCCGCTCCTCAGCGGGAGGCGAGTTCCGCCAGGACCGCGTCGGTGAACGGCGGCCAGACCTCGGCCGCCCACGGTCCGAAGGCCCGGTCCGTCAGTGCGACGCAGGCCGCGCCGGCCGCCGGGTCGATCCACAGGAAGGTGCCGGACTGGCCGAAGTGCCCGAAGGTGGCGGGGGAGGACGAGGACCCGGTCCAGTGCGGGGTCTTTGAGTCGCGGATCTCGAAGCCCAGCCCCCAGTCGTTGGGGTTCTGGTGTCCGTAGCCCGGGAGCACGCCCTTCAGGCCGGGGTGGACGACGCGCTGCGCGGCCAGCACCGTACGCGGGTCGAGGAGCCGCGGGGCCTGCACCTCCGCGGCGAAGCGCGCCAGGTCGTCCACGGTCGAGACGCCGTCCTTGGCGGGGGAGGCCTCCAGCGTCGTGGCCGACATGCCCAGCGGTTCCAGCACCGCCAGGCGCACGTACTCGGGGAACGGGATCTCGGTCGCCTTCGCGATGTGGTCGCCGAGCACCTCGAAACCCGCGTTCGAGTACAGCCGCCGGGTGCCGGGCGCCGCCGTCACACGGTGTTCGTCGAAGGCGAGGCCGCTCGTGTGCGCGAGGAGGTGGCGGACCGTGGAGCCCTCGGGGCCGGCCGGCTCGTCCAGCTCGACGGCGCCCTCCTCGTACGCCACCAGCGCCGCGTACGCCGCGAGCGGCTTGCTGACCGAGGCCAGCGGGAAGCGGTGCGAGGTGGGGCCGTGGGCGCCCACCGTGGTGCCGTCCGCGCGGACCACGGCGGCTGCCGCGGTGGGTACGGGCCAGTTCTCGATCATCGCGAGGCTCTGCATGCGTACGAGCCTAAACGCAGGACGCCACCCGACCGCGCTTGCCTGGAGTGCACTCCAAGGTTCTAGCGTGGGGGGTATGACGGTGATGGAGAGCACTTCGGCACGGACGGACACCTGCGCTTCCGCCCCCAAGGCGCACCCACGCCCCGCGGGGCAGGACCGCTACACCATCAGCGAGGTCGTCGCTCTCAGCGGGCTCACCGCCCACACGCTGCGCTGGTACGAGCGGATCGGGCTGATGGCGCACGTCGACCGCTCGCACACGGGCCAGCGCCGTTTCACCAACCGGGACCTGGACTGGCTGGCCTTCGTGGGCAAGCTCAGGCTGACCGGAATGCCGGTCGCCGACATGGTCAGGTACGCGGAACTGGTCCGCGAGGGCGAGCACACCTTCGCCGAACGGCAGGAGCTGCTGGAGGCCACCCGCCGTGACGTGAGGGAGCGGATCTCCGAGCTCCAGGGCACGCTCGCCGTACTCGACTTCAAGATCGACTTTTATGGCGGCGCCCGCGCGGCGTCGGAAAGGGCCTGACGACATGACCGACACCGGAAAGATCGCCACGACGACGCTGGGGACCGACGGCCCGCGGATCGGCGTGCAGGGCCTCGGCTGCATGGGGATCAGCGAGTTCTACGGGGAGACCGACGAGGCGGCGGCCCGGGACACCCTGGAAGCCGCCCTGGAGTCGGGCGTCACCCTCTTCGACACCGCCGACGTCTACGGCCGCGGTGCCAACGAGACCTTCCTCGCGCCGTTCGCCGGCGCGCACCGCGACGAGGTCACGCTGGCCACGAAGTTCGCCATAGAGCGGACCGACGACCCGCGCCACCGCGGGGTGCGCAACGACCCGGCGTACATCCGTGAGGCGGTCGAGGCCAGCCTGCGGCGGCTGGAAACCGACGTCATCGACCTCTACTACATGCACCGCCGCGATCCACACGTGCCGCTCGCCGACTCGGTGGGCGCGATGGCCGAGCTGGTGCGGCAGGGCAAGGTCAAGCAGATCGGGCTGAGCGAGGTGACCGGGGCGGAACTGCGCGAGGCGTACGCCGTGCATCCGATCGCCGCCCTGCAGTCCGAGTGGTCCCTCTTCAGCCGCGACGTGGAACGCAGCGCCGTTCCCGCCGCCGCCGAGCTCGGGGTGACGGTCGTCCCGTACTCGCCGCTCGGCCGCGGTTTCCTGACCGGCGCCTTCGCGGACGCGCGCAAGGAACTGGCGAAGGGCGACTTCCGCCGGTACCAGCCCCGCTTCACCGGCGAGAACGCGAAGTCGAACGCCGCGCTGCTGGAGCCGTTGCACAAGATCGCGGCCGCCCACGGCGCGACCGCCGCTCAGGTGGCCCTCGCCTGGGTGCAGCAGCGGGCCCAGGTCCACGGCCTGACCGTGGTGCCCATCCCCGGCACCCGCAAGCGCAGCCGTCTGCTGGAGAACGTCGGGGCGACCCGGCTGCACCTGACCGGGCAGGAACTCGACGTGCTGGAGCCCATCGCGGGACAGGTGGCGGGGGACAGGTACCCGGACATGAGCAGCACGGCCACCGCGCGCGAGTAGCCGGCCCGGGCGCTCGGTACACGTCGCGCGGCCGGGGAGTCCGTGACTCCCGAAGCCCGCCGGGCGCTCTACAACTCGGCGAGCAGTTCCGTCTTCTTCGCGGTGTACTCGGCGTCCGTGACCAGACCCGCCCGGTGGAGATCTCCGAGGTGGCGCATCCGCTCCGCGATGTCCGCCGGGTCGCGCCGGCCGCCCACCGGAACGGGGGCCGTCGCGACCGGTACCGACTGGGTCCGGCGGACTGACTCCAGTACCGCAGCGGCGAACGGCAGCGACTCGTGGACCTGCCCGTACCCCAGGCCGAACACCACGGAGGCGGGATCCTGGTCCGGCTGCACGCGCTGCGCGGCCGGGTGCGGCGGCGCGTCCGCTCCGGGGGCGCCGGCGTCGGCATCCGCAAGGGCGCCGCGCGGCACCAGCCGGAGATACCCCTCGAACGCCTCCGGGGACCGCCACTCGATCCCGCCCAGGTCCGCCACCGGGAACGTCTGGTCGCCCGCCTTCCACTTGGCGCTCGACGCGCCCGTCCAGTACCAGCGGAAGGAGACCAGGGTCCCGTCGAAGCCTGCCCGGCCGTCGTACGCCTTGAAGTGCATGGGCGCCTCGGGGGCCGTCACCATGAAGCGCTCGGCGGGCCGGGACGCCTCGGGGCCCAGCAGGGCGCGCAGTTCGTCGGCGTAGTAGTCGGCGAGCGTCTCGCGCTCGGCGGGCAGCACCAGGCGGTAGGGGTCACAGCCCTCCTTGAGCTGCCCTGCCGCGGCCTCCAGCAGCGGATCGGCACCCGGTCTCGGCACCGCGTGCAGAACCACCGTGCCCCGCTTGCCAGGGGTCAGCGACACCGACGACAACGCCGTGAACGGAATGCGGCGTTCACGCAGGCTCTGCAAGAGCCTCGGCGTGCGGATCCCCCGTTGGAAGCGGATGAGCAAGAAGTCCGTTTCGAACTCCCAGGTGGCATGAATTCCGGCCAGCACATCACCCATGTGCCTCATCGTATGTGGCACGGCCCCGCACGTCCCCCCTCGGTACAGGCGAAATCGGGCAGGCCGTTCGCCGTCTCTACGCGCGTCAGACGTGTTTCTACGCGCGTCGGCCGTCCGCGTCACCGGAAATCTCCCGGTGGCACGCCTGATCGCTGCGTGCGCAACTGACCGAGTCATAAGCGCCCACGCCGATCGCGGCGAAGTTGTCGAGACTCTCCGTGCCCGGCTCGAAGTAGCCGCTGTGCCCGGTCGCGCCGCTCGCGGACACGATCCGCGCACCGAAGTCCGGATCGACCGGATCGGCGCCGTGTCCCAGTCCGCCGACCGCCAGGTTGGGCACATCGGCGATCCAGTCGCCGCTGTCCCGCATCGCCCAGATCCTCGCCCGGGTGTGGAGCGCGGCCGCATTGTCCGCGCGCATCCCCGGGCTTCCCGCGACCGCGATGTCGGACACCCTGGACGGCAGGTCGCGGGCGGCCACTCCGCACAGCACGGAACCGTAGCTGTGGCAGACCAGCGTGACGTCCGAGAGCCCTGGCAGCCCGCTCACCAGTGCGTTCAGTCGCTCCGCACCCTCCTTGGCGAGTCCTCCCAGCACCGCGTCCATGCCGATGCCGGCGGGCGCCGTGTAATCGGCCCAGGCGATGACCGCCGTACGGGATCCGGGGCGCGCCGAGCGCTCCGCGCCGTACAGCGACCGCGCCATGCCGACGGGTGCCGCGTTCTCCTTGAGGCCGGTGCGTTCCAGGGTCAGCAGATTCGTGTCCACCCCGGGCACCACGACCGAGACCCGGTCGGCCCGGTCGAGGTCACCGAAGACCTCGGCCGCCCGGCCGCGGCCCGCGGGGTCGAAGGCGAGGATCTGGCGGTCCCCCGCGAGGAGCGAACGGAAGCGCTCCAGCCGGAGCACGGCCTGCCGGCGCCCGTCCGGCGAGAGCCGCACGTCCTTCGCGCGCTGCTGCTCCGAGGTCTCCGCCTCCGCCAGTGCGTGCCGGTTGGCCCGGTAGCGCAGGGCGGCCGGCGCGCCGTTCAGATTCCCCACCACGAGCGGGTACTTGTCGGCGAGGGCCACCTGCTGGCCCGCCGTGAGCGTCGCGAAGAAGTGGGCCAGCTGGTAGGCGGGGGCTTCGGCGTCCGGGAGCGCGTGACCGGCTATGCGGTCCTTCGCCCAGGAAGCGAGCGCGATCTCGCGCGGCGCGGCTGCGTGCTGGTGACGCACGGCGGTCCATCCGGTGGTCGCCAGCATCACGAACACGACCGCGATGGCGAGCAGCGCGCGCCATGCGGTGAGCGTGGGAGAGGAGTCGAAGGAAGTCACTGCGCCCCACCCTAGGAGACGCGCACCCGAGGCCGTCGCAGGGGTGACACGGATCACGCACCCGAGGGGAATTGACTACCCGTCTCTCACGCTCCGTGCGCACCGGACGCACACTCAGGCGCATCGAGCGACTCCCGTATGTCCGAAAGGACGGAAATGTTCCGGGCGTTGTGATTTCGGCCATGCCGGCCCGGTGAGGCGTCTGGCACGTGTGTGCGGTTCGGGTAAGGAAAGTCCTACGCGGCGCGCCACTTCTCCGAGAGCGCAGGTCCGAGGTGATCCAGGTGGAGCTCGGTCAGTTCCCTGAGTGCTTCCACGCTGGTGTCCTGCCTGCCGCTCCACAGCTGTCCGGTCAGCCGCATGACACCCGAGAACGCCGCGACGGCCACCCGCGGGCGAGGATCCGTCTCCGGGTCCAGGCCCTCACGCTCCGCGATCACCAGTGCGGTCTGACCTTCCAGGCCGACGCTCCGCCGCATGTGGGCGGCGAGCAGTGCCGGGGTCGATTCGATCATCCGGTAAGTGCGCATCTGGAGTTCGACCGTCACCTCGCTCCCGGCTGCCTCGGAGATGGTGTTCCAGGCGATCAGGATCGAGCGGCGCATTGCCTCCAAAGGGGTCTCCGCGGCGGGCCGTTGACGGAGTTCGTCGAGGAAACGTGCCTCGATCGCGTCCTGGACGGCGAAGACGGCCGCCTCCTTGGTGGCGAAGTAGCGGAAGAAGGTGCGCTGGGAGACCTCGACGGCGTCGGCGATCTCGTCGACGGTGGTCCGGTCGTACCCCTGGGCGGTGAAGAGCTTGAGGGCGGCCCGCAACAGGGCCTCGCGGGTGCGCTGCTTCTTGCGCTCGCGCAATCCGGCCGGGGCTCCCGGGGCGGGGCCCGATGTCTGCCTGCGTGTCACGTGCTGGACCTCTTTCCACTGCTTTGCGCAGATCAGCCTACCTGTGAGCTACGTGACGGTTACTGTCGTGTGAATTGGTTTGTCGACTGTCAGTGGCTGACATAATCTCCTGCGCATGACTAGTCAGACCACTGTCGAAAAGGCGCCGCGGGAGCCTGCGGACACTCTCGTCCCCGCACCGGCGAAAGGGTTGCGCGGCCACCCCTGGCTGACGCTCTTCGCGGTCGCCATCGGCGTGATGATGGTGGCGCTCGACGGCACGATCGTCGCGATCGCCAACCCCGTCATCCAGCAGGACCTGGGCGCCTCGCTCGCCGACGTCCAGTGGATCACCAACGGCTACATGCTCGCCCTCGCGGTCTCCCTGATCACCGCGGGCAAGCTCGGTGACCGGTTCGGCCACCGCCAGACGTTCCTGATAGGGATCGCCGGATTCGCCGCCGCGTCGGCGGCCATCGGCCTCTCCGACAGCGTGCTCCTGGTGATCGTCTTCCGCGTGCTGCAGGGCCTGTTCGGCGCGCTGCTGATGCCTGCGGCACTGGGCCTGCTGCGGGCGACCTTCCCCGCCGAGAAGCTGAACATGGCGATCGGCATCTGGGGCATGGTCATCGGCGCCTCGACCGCGGGCGGACCCATCCTCGGCGGGGTGCTCGTGGAGCACGTCAGCTGGCAGTCCGTGTTCTTCATCAATGTGCCCGTCGGTGTGATCGCGCTCGTCTTCGGGCTCGTGATCCTCAGGGACCACCGCGCGGCCAACGCGCCGAGGTCCTTCGACATCGGCGGCATCGTCCTGCTGTCCCTGGCGATGTTCTGCCTGATCTGGTCACTGATCAAGGGCTCCGAATGGGGCTGGGGAGACCCGAAGACCCTCGGCTTCCTGGGCGCCTCGCTGGTCCTGTTCGGCGTGTTCGCGCTCGCCCAGAAGAACGTCCGAGAGCCGCTGATCCCCCTCGCCATGTTCCGCTCCGTGCCGCTGTCGGCCGGTGTGGTCCTGATGGTGCTGATGGCCTTCGCCTTCATGGGCGGCCTGTTCTTCGTCACCTTCTACCTGCAGAACGTCCACGGCATGAGCCCGGTCGACAGCGGTCTGCACCTGCTGCCGCTGACCGGGATGATGATCGTCGGCTCGCCGCTCGCCGGAGCCGCCATCACCAGGTACGGCCCCCGCGTACCGCTCGTCGGCGGAATGGTGTCCGTCGCCGTCGCCATGTTCGGCATGTCGCAGCTGACCGTCGTCACCGGCACCCTGACCATGTCGCTCTGGTTCGCTCTCCTCGGCTTCGGCCTCGCGCCGGTGATGGTCGGGGCCACCGAGGTCATCGTGGGCAACGCGCCGATGGAGCTCTCCGGTGTCGCGGGCGGGCTCCAGCAGGCGGCCATGCAGGTCGGCGGCAGCCTCGGCACCGCCGTCCTGGGCGCCGTCATGGCCTCTCAGGTCGACGCGAAGCTGGGCGACAACTGGAAGGCCGCGGAACTCCCGCCGGTCACCCCGGCCCAGCTGGACCAGGCGTCCTCCGCCATCAAGGTCGGCATGCCGCCGATCGCCCCGGGCACCCCGCCGGAGATCGCCGCGAAGATCTCGGACGTCGCCCATGACACGTTCGTGTCGGGTATGAGTTCCGCCTTCATGGTCGCCGGCATCGTCGCCGTGGTCGCGGCACTGGTCGCCACCCTGACCAAGCGCGGTACGAACGCCGAGGCAGGCGTGGGCGCAGGCCACATCTGACTCCGTGTCATGTGCCGGCCCGCGCCGGTCGGTCCCGGTTCGCTCCGCGTCAACACGGCGCACCCGACAGCCCCGCCGGAAGGTCCCGGCGGGGCTGTCGCCTATCAGGGTGGTCCATGGCACGGCCCCTTCCCGGCCCGCGGTCCCGCAGGTCAGAGTGCGGACATGCGAGCCGCCCGGCTCGCTCGACCACGGGGGTTGATTCACCATGCGTACGACCGTTCTCGCCGCCACCCTGGCGGCCACCGCGTTCGTCCCGGCCACGGCCCTGGCCTCGGGCGCCGCGCCCGCCGTCCCTCCCGGCCCCGCGGGGCACCAGCGTGCCCGCAGCGCGCCCCAGGCCGCACCCACCGGGCTCGCGCCGTGCGGTGCGGGCCAGCTCTGCCCCTGGACCAAGCCCGGCTTCTCGGGGGCCACGCAGGCCCACGAGCTGGCCACCGTCGACATCGAGAGCTGTGTCCCGCTCCCGGCCGGCCGTCATGCCCAGGCACTCGTGAACCGGACCGGACGCCCCGTCACCACCTATCAGTCGGGGGAGTGCGCCGAGACCGGCGAGTTCGAGACCTACCCCGGCAGCGGCACGTGGGTGCCCCGGTCGCCCTACACGGTGCGGGCGTTCAAGATCTGGGAGAGCTGACCGGGGCCGCGTAGGGGAGCGGTCCGGCGCGCGGGTGACGCAACGCCGGAGGGCGGCTGAGCCGTGAAGCCCCGCCGCCCTCCGGTCCCCCGCCAGGGGTGCTACGCGTCGCCGCCTGCCGGGCCGGGACCCGCCGCGGCCACGTCAAGCAGCTCGTACCGGTCGAGCGCCGTCTTCAGTGCCGAACGGTCGATCTTGCCTTCCTTGGCCAGCTCGGTGAGCACCGCCAGCACGATCGACTGCGCGTCGATGTGGAAGAAGCGCCGGGCCGCACCACGGGTGTCCGCGAAGCCGAAGCCGTCGGCGCCCAGCGACTGGTACGCGCCGGGGATCCAGCGCGCGATCTGGTCCGGCACGGAACGCATCCAGTCCGAGACCGCGACGAACGGGCCCTGGGAGCCGGACAGCTTCTCCGTCACGTAGGGGACGCGCTGTTCCTCCTCCGGGTGGAGCAGGTTGTGGCGCTCCACCTCCACGGCTTCCCGGCGCAGCTCGTTCCAGGAGGTCGCCGACCAGACGTCCGCCTTCACGTTCCACTCGTCGGCGAGGATCCGCTGCGCCTCGATCGCCCACGGGACCGCGACACCGGACGCCAGGATCTGGGCCGGGATCTGGCCCTTCTCGCCGGCGCGGTAGCGGTGCACACCCTTGAGGATGCCCTCGACATCCACGTCGGCGGGCTCGGCGGGGTGCTGGATCGGCTCGTTGTAGACGGTGAGGTAGTAGAAGACGTCCTCGTTCTCGTCGGGGGCGCCGCCGTACATCCGGCGCAGACCGTCCTTCACGATGTGCGCGATCTCGTATCCGAACGCCGGGTCGTAGGACACACAGGCGGGGTTGGTCGACGCGAGGAGCTGCGAGTGGCCGTCCGCGTGCTGGAGACCCTCACCCGTCAGCGTCGTACGGCCGGCCGTCGCGCCCAGTACGAAGCCCCGCGAGAGCTGATCGGCCATCTGCCAGAACTGGTCACCGGTGCGCTGGAAACCGAACATCGAGTAGAAGACGTACACCGGGATCAGCGGCTCGCCGTGCGTGGCGTACGCGGAGCCCGCGGCGATCAGTGAGGCGGTGCAGCCCGCCTCGGAGATGCCGTCGTGCAGCATCTGACCGGTCGGCGACTCCTTGTACGCAAGGAGGAGCTCGCGGTCCACCGACTCGTACTGCTGGCCGAGCGGGTTGTAGATCTTCGCACTCGGGAAGAACGCGTCCATGCCGAAGGTGCGGTACTCGTCGGGGGCGATCAGCACGAAACGCTTGCCGATCTCCTTGTCCCGCATGAGGTCCTTCAGGATACGGACGAACGCCATGGTCGTGGCGATGGACTGCTGGCCCGAACCCTTCTTCGCGGTCGCGTACGCCTTGTCATCGGGAAGCGGCAGCGGCTTCGCTCGCACCACCCGGGTCGGGACGTAGCCGCCCAGGCCCTGGCGGCGGTCGTGCATGTACTGGATCTCCTCCGAGTCGCGGCCCGGGTGGTAGTACGGCGGGTTGCCGTCCTCGAGCTGCTTGTCCGCGATCGGGATGTGCAGGCGGTCACGGAAGCGCTTGAGGTCGCCCGCCGTGAGCTTCTTCATCTGGTGGGTCGCGTTGCGGCCCTCGAAGTTCGGCCCGAGGGTCCAGCCCTTGACCGTCTGCGCCAGGATCACTGTCGGCTGGCCCTTGTGGGCCTTGGCCGCCGCGTACGCCGCGTAGACCTTGCGGTGGTCGTGGCCGCCGCGCCCGAGGTGCAGGATCTGCTGGTCGGACATGTCCTTGACCATGTCGCGCAGCCGCGGGTCGTCACCGAAGAAGTGGTCGCGGATGTACGCGCCGGTCTCGGTGGCGTACGTCTGGAACTGGCCGTCCGGGGTCGTGTTCAGCTTGTTGACCAGGATGCCCGTGCGGTCCTGTGCCAGCAGCGGGTCCCAGGAGCGGTCCCAGACCAGCTTGATGACGTTCCAGCCGGCGCCACGGAACTGGGACTCCAGCTCCTGGATGATCTTGCCGTTGCCGCGTACCGGACCGTCCAGGCGTTGCAGGTTGCAGTTCACCACGAAGGTGAGGTTGTCCAGGCCCTCGCGCGCGGCGATGGAGAGCTGACCGAGCGACTCGGGCTCGTCCATCTCGCCGTCGCCGAGGTAGGCCCAGACGTGCGAGTCGGAGGTGTCGGCGATGCCGCGTGCCTCCATGTAGCGGTTCATCCGCGCCTGGTAGATCGCACCGAGCGGGCCGAGGCCCATCGAGACGGTCGGGAACTCCCAGAAGTCCGGCATCGACCGCGGGTGAGGGTAGCTGGACAGCGCGTGCCCGGCCTTGGACTTCTCCTGGCGGAAGCCGTCGAGCTGCGCCTCGCTGAGCCGGTCCAGCAGGAACGCGCGGGCGTAGATGCCCGGGGACGCGTGCCCCTGGAAGAAGATCTGGTCGCCGCCGCGGCCGTCGTCCTTGCCGCGGAAGAAGTGGTTGAAGCCCACGTCGTACAGCGAGGCGGACGAAGCGAAGGTGGCGATGTGGCCGCCGACCCCGATCCCGGGACGCTGGGCGCGGGAGACCATCACCGCTGCGTTCCACCGGGTCGCGTTGAGGACCTTGCGCTCGATTTCCTCGTCGCCGGGGAAGAAGGGCTCGTCCTTCGTGGCGATGGTGTTGACGTAGTCGGTGCTGCGCATCTCCGGCACGGCGACGCGCCTCTCGCGCGCGCGCTCGATGAGTCGGAGCATCAGGTAGCGGGCACGCTCACGGCCCCGCTCGTCGACGGCGGCGTCGAGGGAGTCCAGCCATTCCTGGGTCTCTTCTGGATCGAAGTCCGGGACCTGGCTCGGAAGGCCGCCAATGATGATCGGGTTGCGATCTGATCCGGAAGCCACGCTGTTCCTTCGCTGTTCGGTGGTGCTCTTCAGGGCCTGGTTGCGGGGAACGTACCCCCGTGACGGCTGCTGTACGCCGCTTCCATCGTGTACCGCGAGGACCTAAACGTCATCTCTACTGTGGGGTAACACAAAGTTCGCGGAAGCCGTGTCCGGGGCATGAGTATCAGCACCGCTGGGGACGGTCCGGCTCAAACCGCAACCATACGCCCGACCCGGCCAAGCGTTCCCAAAGCCCGTTCGAATCCGAATGGCGGAGCGAAACGGCATAAGCTGAGGAAGGACGCAAAGGGTCCGGACACCTTTTCCGGGCCCGTAGGAGACATGCCGGAGACGGCGGCGACGTGGCAGGGAACGTCACCGTTTAGGCGGTCTCGGACGCCGGGTACTTGCGCGATTCGCTGAGCCCGTGTGGACTACGGCCAATGCCCCGCGCACGCGCGTGGCTGAAGCATTTTCCGAAACATGATCAGGAGGCAACCCGTGAGCGCGACCGCGGACCACGCGGAGGAACGGACCAACACGGCCGCGAGGCTTGGGTTCGAACCCGGACAGGTGGTCCAGGAGATCGGCTACGACGACGACGTCGAGCAGGAGCTCCGTGAGGGCATTGAGGCCACAATCGGCCAGGAACTCGTCGACGAGGACTACGACGACGTCGCCGACGTCGTCCTGCTCTGGTTCCGTGACGAGGACGGCGACCTTACGGACGCGCTGGTGGATGCCATCGGTCTGATCGAGGACGGTGGGGCGGTCTGGCTGCTGACGCCCAAGACCGGCCGCGACGGATACGTCGAACCGAGCGATATCAACGAGGCTGCCCAGACAGCTGGTCTCGCCCAGACCAAGAGCATCAGCGCGGGCAAGGACTGGACGGGCAGCCGTCTGGTCACTCCCAAGGGGGCCAAGGCCAAGCGCTGAGGGCTCTTCCAACACCACCGGGGCCCCCGGCGGCATCACGCCGCCGGGGGTCTTCGTGCGGGCCGGGCGGGGCCTGCGCGTGTCCGGCTGGGCCGCTGCGTAGGGTGGGTGTCACCCGGACGGCCCATGCCGGGGAAGTGGTGACGCCGGTGAAGGGATGCGTAGACATGGCGGTCGAGGTCGGTACAGAGGCTCCGGACTTCGAGCTGAAGGACAACCACGGGCGGACCGTGAGGCTCGCCGACTTCCGTGGCGAGAAGAACGTGGTGCTGCTCTTCTACCCGTTCGCCTTCACCGGCGTCTGCACGGGCGAGCTCTGCGCGCTCCGCGACGAGCTGCCGAGGTTCGAGAACGACGACACCCAGTTGCTCGCCGTCTCCAACGACTCGATCCACACGCTGCGCGTCTTCGCCGAGCAGGAAGGGCTCGAGTACCCGCTGCTCTCGGACTTCTGGCCGCACGGGGCGGCATCGCGGGCCTACGGCGTCTTCGACGAGGAGAAGGGCTGCGCGGTGCGCGGCACCTTCGTCATCGACAAGGAGGGCGTGGTCCGCTGGACCGTCGTCAACGGCCTTCCGGACGCGCGTGACCTGAACGACTACATCAAGGCGCTCGACTCGCTCTGATCCGCGGAGCCCCCGCCCGCCCGCCCGGTGCGGGGTCCGGGGCCCGTGATGTGCGGGATCCCGGGTTTGCGACCTCCCGGATCCGGGGATCTCCTGGCGGCGACCGGCCAAAAGCCTGTTTTGGCAGGGAACCGGTCACTAGGATCCAATCGTTGATCCGATGCCAACGCACGACGGGGGTGCTGGTGTCTGCCGGCCCTCTCAAAACTTTTGGAGGACTCGTGGGAGTCAGCCTCAGCAAGGGCGGCAACGTCTCGCTGACCAAGGCCGCGCCGAACCTGACAGCGGTCATCGTCGGTCTGGGCTGGGATGCCCGTACGACCACCGGCGGTGACTTCGACCTCGATGCCAGCGCACTGCTGACGAACACCGAGGGCAAGGTCGGCAGCGACGGGAATTTCGTCTTCTTCAACAACCTCAAGAGCCCCGACGGATCCGTCGAGCACACCGGTGACAACCTCACCGGTGAGGGCGAGGGCGACGACGAGGTCATCAAGGTCAACCTCGCCGGTGTCCCGGCCGACGTCGACAAGATCGTCTTCCCGGTGTCGATCTACGAGGCAGAGACCCGCCAGCAGAGCTTCGGCCAGGTGCGCAACGCCTACATCCGCGTGGTGAACCAGGCGGACAACAGCGAACTCGCCCGCTACGACCTCAGCGAGGACGCCTCGACGGAGACCGCGATGGTCTTCGGCGAGCTCTACCGCAACGGCGCGGAGTGGAAGTTCCGTGCCATCGGCCAGGGGTACGCCTCGGGTCTGCGCGGTATCGCGCAGGACTTCGGCGTCAACGTCTGATTCCGGCCCGGAGAGACTCCGGGCCCTTCGGCTCCATCGCGTCCGGCGTCGCACCACGTGCGGCGCCGGACGCGCTAGGCAGAGCGCCCCGCGTCCGGCGGCGCCGTGCCGCTGGAGAGACCGTCCATCGACTCGGGGAGGACACACCATGGGCGTCACGCTCGCCAAGGGAGGCAATGTCTCCCTCTCCAAGGCCGCACCCAACCTCACGCAGGTGCTGGTCGGGCTCGGCTGGGACGCACGATCCACGACGGGAGCCGACTTCGACCTCGACGCCAGCGCGCTGCTGTGCCAGTCGGGCCGGGTTCTCGGCGACGAGTGGTTCGTGTTCTACAACAACCTCACCAGCCCCGACGGATCCGTCGAGCACACCGGTGACAACCTCACGGGTGAGGGTGACGGCGACGACGAGTCCGTCATCGTGAACCTGACGCAGGTGCCCGCGCACTGCGACAAGATTCTTTTCCCGGTCTCGATCCATGAAGCCGACAATCGTGGGCAGACCTTCGGGCAGGTCAGCAATGCCTTCATCCGCGTGGTGAACCAGGCGGACGGTCAGGAACTGGCACGGTACGACCTCACCGAGGACGCTTCGACGGAGACGGCGATGATCTTCGGTGAGCTCTATCGGTACGGCGGGGAGTGGAAATTCCGTGCAGTGGGGCAGGGGTACGCGTCAGGGCTTCGGGGCATCGCTCTAGACTTCGGGGTCAACGTTTCGTAAAGCCGCGCACGGCGCGGGGGAGCCCCGTGCACACCGGGGGAGACCCGTTACACACACGATGGGGTAGCCAGTGCTTCTGAAAACCTTCGGCTGGTCGATCGCGTTCACCGCGCTCGGTCTGGTCGCAGCGGTGTTCTACGGGGGGTGGCAGGCGTTCGGCGTCGTCGCGATCCTGTCGGTCCTCGAGATCTCGCTGTCCTTCGACAACGCGGTGATCAACGCCGGGATCCTGAAGAAGATGAATGCCTTCTGGCAGAGGATCTTCCTCACCATCGGTGTCCTCATCGCCGTCTTCGGTATGCGGCTGGTCTTCCCCGTCGTGATCGTCGCCATCAGCGCCAAGCTGGGTCCGATCGAGGCCGTCGACCTCTCGTTCAACGACCCTGACATGTACAAGGAACTGGTCACGGACGCCCATCCGTCGATCGCCGCGTTCGGTGGAATGTTCCTGCTCATGATCTTCCTCGACTTCATCTTCGAGGACCGTGACATCCAGTGGCTGCGCTGGATCGAGCGTCCGCTCGCCAAGCTCGGCAAGGTCGACATGCTGTCGGTCTGCGTCGCGCTCATCGTGCTGCTGATCAGCGCGCTCACGTTCGCGACCCACGCCCACCAGCACGGCGGCGGGCACGCCGACAAGACGTCGACCGTGCTGCTCTCCGGTATCGCCGGCCTGATCACCTATCTCGTGGTCGGCGGCCTGTCCGGATTCTTCGAGGACAAGCTCGAGGCGGAGGAGGAGCGCGAGCAGGAGGCGGAGGAAGAAGCCAGGAAGTCCGGGAAGCCGGTGGCCGCGGTGGTGCTGGCCGGCAAGGCCGCGTTCTTCATGTTCCTCTACCTCGAGGTCCTCGACGCGTCCTTCTCGTTCGACGGCGTCATCGGGGCCTTCGCCATCACCAACGAGATCGTGCTGATGGCCCTCGGCCTCGGTATCGGTGCCCTGTACGTCCGTTCGCTCACCGTGTACCTGGTGCGTCAGGGCACCCTGGACGACTACGTCTACCTGGAGCACGGCGCGCACTACGCGATCGGCGCCCTGTCGATCATCCTGCTCGTCACCATCCAGTACGAGATCAACGAGATCATCACCGGTCTCGTCGGCGTCGTCCTGATCGCCTGGTCCTTCTGGTCCTCGATCCGGCGCAACAAGGCGATCGAAGCGGCCGGCGGCGACGGCGACGGCTCCGATTCCAAGGCGGAAGTCTCCTCCGGGGTGTGACCCGGTAGGGAATGAGGAACGCTCTCTCTGCGGGGCGGCCATGTCGGCGGTTTCGGGAACACCCGGAACCGGCCCGTCGGCCGCCCCGCAGTGACGTGCGGGGCGCGCGGGCGGAATTGCGCCGGCTCGGGAAGCACTACGGATACATGGGGGTTGGGATGGCGTTCTGGGACGGCCTGTTTCCGCGGCGGGCAGCACAGTTCGAGTCGGGTAACTCCGCGACGAACTCCATCCTGCTCTCCAGGCGCAACGCGACGATCTCGCTGATCAAGCAGGGCGCGCTGTCCGGCAATCTGCGCGTCAACCTGTCGTGGCGCATGCGTACCTCGGACATCGGCGGGAGGTCGCAGCAGAGCGGCCGGTTGCTCCGCCCGCTGAAGCTCTTCAAGCCCGACGTGGTCCAGGCCCACACCCAGGGCATGGTCAACGTGGACCTCGACCTGGGCTGCATGTACGAACTCGCGGACGGCACCAAGGGCGTGGTGCAGCCGCTGGGCAACCTCATCGGTGACCTGAACTCGGCGCCGTACATCCGGCTCAGCGGGGACGACCGGTTCGGGGCGCCCTCCGGCGAGACCGTCTACGTGAACCTCGACAAGCGTGACGAGATCAAGCGACTGTTGTTCTTCGTGTACATCTACGACCAGACCCCGGCCTTCGACCGCACGCACGCGAAGGTGACGCTCTACCCGGGCAACGGTCCGCGCATCGAGATCGAGCTCGACGAGCGCGCCCCGCAGGCCCGCTCGTGCGCGGTGTTCACCGTGGACAACACCAAGGGCGAGCTGGTCGTGCGGCGCGAGGTCAAGTTCGTCTACGGCTTCCAGTCGGAGCTGGACCGCATGTACGGCTTCGGTATGCAGTGGGGACGCGGCTACAAGACGCGGGCCTGAGTGGGCGCCGTCAAGGGCGACCGCGGCGCCGGTTCAGGACCGGAGGAACTGCGGACCCTGCGGGGGCAGCACGAAGTTCGGGTCGGCCGCGTGCGCCGCCGCTGCCGCGGGCTGCGGGTAGCCGTACGCCGGCTGGGCGGCGGGCTGCGGGTATCCGTAAGCGGGCTGGGCGGCCGTGGAGGGCTGCGGGTATCCGTAGGAGCCCTGGGACGCCGCGGCCGGCTGCGGGTAGCCGTACGCGGGCTGCTGGTGCTGCACCGTGGCCTGGCTGTCGGGCTCGGGTGCGCCCGCCTCCGGCAGGGTATGGCCGGACGCGGATGGGTCGCTCCCGGCGGCGGTCCCGGGCTCGGCAGCCGCCTCGGCCTCGTCCACCGAGATCCCGAAGGCGGTGGCCAGTCCCACGAGACCCGTGGGGTAGCCCTGGCCCACGGCGCGGAACTTCCAGCCCTCGCCGCGCCTGTAGAGCTCGCCGCAGATGACCGCCGTCTCCTCGCCGGTCTCGGCCCGAACGTCGAAGACCGCCAGCGGCTCACCGTCCGCCGAGGCCGCGTCGTACAGCGATATCCGCAGGTCGTGCACGCGTTCGAACGCGGCCTCGTCGCAGGACGCCGCGATGACCACCTGGTCCACGGACGGGTCGAGTGCGGAGAGGTCAGCCTCGATCGTGTCCGTGAGCCCGTCGGGGGAGCTGCGCTTGGGCAGTCGCCGCACGAGACCGGAAGGGTGCCGCGGCTGGTTGTAGAAGACGAAGTCCTCGTCGGAACGCACCCGACCGGAGGAACCGAGCAGAAGCGCGGAGGCGTCCACGTCCGGCACACCGGCGCCCGGGGTCCAGCGCAGCACGGCCCGTACGGCCATGGCGTCGAGAGGGACGTTCGAGCCCTTCAGCATCGCGTGCGTCATGGCGGTCATCCTGCCTGCTGGTGGGGCACCCGGACAACGCGGGGGTACGAACCAGTAGGCCAGGCCGGTCTCGCACAGGGCACGAAGGCGCGCCGCGCGGGGTACGCGATACACCGGGGTTACCCGAAGTTCATATGCGCGGGGAACCGGCGACACCCGTCCGAACGTACTATTACCGGCCATACGATGTCCGGTCTATCTGGCAGTACGGGGGAACCACATGCGTCATTTCGGGCACATCTCGCCCGCTGTCCGAGAGGGCCTGTTCTTCAGGCAGCCGTGCGCGTTCACCGCCGGCTCCTCGGCCCAGGTGCTGTCCGCGGCCCTGGGAGCCACTCTCTACAGCCCTGCCACGCGGCCCAGGCTGGCCGACGACGTCATCAAACAGGTGAGCCAGGGCGTCGTCTCCATGGTGCTCTGCCTGGAGGATTCCATCGACGACGCCGAAGTGGTGGACGCCGAGGCCAACCTCGTCCGGCAGTTCGCCGACCTCGAGGAGCGGGCCGCCGACGTGCCTCTGCTCTTCATCAGGGTCCGTGATCCGCAGCAGATCTCCGACCTCGTGCGCCGGCTCGGCAGCTCTGTCCGGTTGTTGTCCGGATTCGTACTTCCGAAATTCACGGAGGAGCGTGGCGAGCTGTTCCTCGAAGCCCTCACCGAGGCCGAGGCGGGCAGCGGGCGCCGACTGTTCGCCATGCCCGTCCTCGAGTCGCCGGAACTGCTGCACCTGGAGACCAGGGGCGAGACCCTCCGGGGTATCGCCCGCACGGTCGACAAGTACCGCGAGCGGATCCTCGCGCTCCGGCTCGGGGTCACCGATTTCTGCTCCGCCTACGGACTGCGCCGCGCGCCGGACATGACGGCGTACGACGTCCAGATCGTCAGCGCGGTCATCGGCGACGTCGTCAACGTCCTCGGCAGGGCGGACGGGTCCGGTTTCACCATCACCGGACCCGTGTGGGAGTACTTCCGGCTGCAGGAGCGGATGTTCAAACCCCAGCTGCGCCGCAGCCCCTTCGCAGGGCAGGCCGAGAAACTGCGCACCGCCCTCATCGAGCACGACCTCGACGGGCTGCTGCGCGAGATCGAGCTGGACCGGGCCAACGGACTGCTCGGCAAGACCTGCATCCACCCCTCCCACGTGCTGCCCGTGCACGCGCTGTCCGTCGTCAGTCACGAGGAGTACAGCGACGCCCGGGACATCCTGCGGCCCGAGCGGGGCGGCGGCGGGGTGCTGCGCTCCACATACACGAACAAAATGAACGAAGTGAAACCGCACCGCGCCTGGGCGGAACGGACCCTGCAGCGGGCCGAGGTCTTCGGCGTGGCACGGGAGGACGTCGGCTTCGTGGAACTCCTGGCCGCAGGCGTGACGGACTGATCGCGGACATGGCCGAGCACATACCGGAAGAAGAGGCAGTGGACGTGGAGTGGTCGGGTAACTGGGTCGCACAGCGGCTCGGGGTCGAGCTCGTCGGCGACGGGGAACTCCGGGAGCTGCTGGGTCTCGCCCTGCGTCGCAACCCGAAGCGGGCCCATCTGCTCGTGTCGAACGTCCTGGGCAAGCACGTTCCCCAGCGGCCGTCCGTCGTGTACGGGACCGGCTTCGAGCTGGGCGAACGGGTGCGGAACCTGCTCGGTGAGGCGGAGGCCCGCCGAGCGGTCGTCCTCGGTTACGCGGAGACGGCGACCGGACTCGGCCACGCCGTCGCCGACGGGCTCGGGACAGCCCCGTACCTCCACTCGACCCGCCGGCCCGTCGCCGGTGTCGCCCAGGCCGGGGGCTTCGAGGAGTCGCACTCCCACGCCACGTCCCACCTGCTGCTGCCCGAGGACCCCGGCCTGCTCAGGAACACCGCGGACGGTGCGCCGCTGGTCCTGGTCGACGACGAGTTCTCCACCGGCAACACCGTGCTCAACACCATCCGGGCCCTGCACGCGCGCTACCCGCGGGACCGCTACGTCATCGTGGCGCTGGTCGACATGCGCTCCGAGGCCGACCAGGGGAGGCTCGCCGGGTTCGCCGCCGAGATCGGCGCCCGCGTCGACCTGATCGCCCGCGCCCGGGGCACCGTGCTCCTCCCGGACGGCGTCCTGGAGAAGGGCCGGAGCCTCGTCGCCGCGCACGAGACCGCCGGGCACGGCACCGTCGAGCACGAGACCCCCGCTCCGAGGACCGAGCCGGTGCGCGTCGGCCTCGACTGGCCGGCCGGCGTGCCCGACGGCGGACGCCACGGCTTCACCCCCGCCCACCGTGCGGCCCTGGAAGCCGCACTGCCGGCCATGGCAGGGCGCATCGCCGGCGCGCTGGGCGATGCCCGCAGCGTGCTCGTCCTGGGCTTCGAGGAGCTGATGTACGCGCCGCTGCGGCTCGGCACCGCGCTGGAGGACGCCACCACCGCCGACGTGCGCTACTCCACCACGACCCGCTCACCCGTCCTCGCCGTCGACGACCCCGGCTACGCGATACGCAGCCGCCTCGTCTTCCCGGCACACGACGATCCCGCCGACGGCCCCGGCGACCGCTACGCGTACAACGTCGAGGGCGGCGGATTCGACGCCGTCGTAGCCGTCGTCGACTCCACCGCGGACACTCCTGCCCTGCACGCCCCCGGTGGTCTGCTGGCCAGGCTCGCCGGACACACCGGCCGGGTGCTGCTCGCGGTCGTCCCCTCGTACGTCCCGTCGCCGACCCCCCACAGGCAGGAAGCCGCCATGCTGCCCGAACCCCTCCGGGGCCCCGCCTTCTCCTCCTACGCGGCCAAAGACGTCGGCTGGCTGCTTCAGGACCTCTCGGACACGGTTCTGGAGGCCCCGACCGAGGAGCGCGAGGAGGCGATCCAGAGCGGTGGCGCGCACTACGCCGAGTCGCTGCCCGTCGAGTACCAGCCCACCCCGCAGTACCAGGACCTGTTCAAGGCCGCCTTGGAGGCCTCGGCGGCCCGCATCGCCCGCGCCGTCGGCACGGTCACCGAGACGATCCTCGCGGAATCCCCCTCCTCCCGGCCGGGTTCGGGAGACAGGACACCCGTCCTCGTCTCCCTCGCCCGGGCCGGCACGCCCGTCGGCGTCCTGATGCGCCGATGGGCCCTCCACCGGCACGGACTCGACCTGCCGCACTACGCCGTCTCCATCGTCCGGGGCCGCGGCATCGACGCCAACGCCCTGCGCTGGCTGGCCGCCCACCACGACCCGGCCGACGTCGTCTTCGTCGACGGCTGGACGGGGAAGGGGGCCATCACGCGTGAACTCGCCGCCGCACTGGAGGAGTTCGGAGGCTTCAACCCGGAGATCGCCGTCCTGGCCGACCCGGGCGGCTGTGTCCGGACCTACGGCACGCGCGAGGACTTCCTCATTCCGTCGGCCTGCCTCAACTCCACGGTGTCCGGGCTGATCTCCCGCACCGTCCTGCGCTCCGACCTGGTCGGCCCCCACGACTTCCACGGTGCGAAGTTCTACCGCGAACTCGCGGACTCCGACGTCTCCGGCCTGTTCCTCGACAAGGTCGTCGCCCGCTTCGACGAGGTCGCCGACGCGGTGGACGCCGAGGCCAAGGAGATGCTCGGCGCGGACCGCGCCCCCACCTGGGAGGGCTGGGCCGCCGTCGAGCGGATCAGCGAGGAGTACGGCATCCACGACGTGAACCTGGTCAAGCCCGGTGTCGGCGAGACGACCCGGGTGCTGCTGCGCCGGGTGCCCTGGAAGATCCTCGCGAAGCGAGGGGCCGGCGCCGACCTCGACCACGTACGCCTGCTCGCCGAACAACGCGGTGTCCCCGTCGAGGAGGTCGACGAACTCCCCTACACGTGCGTCGGGTTGATCCACCCCAAGTACACCCGTGGCGCGACCGGCGCCGACGGGACGGCGGTGACGGCGAAGTGACCGAAGCCGGGAACACACCCGTCACGCTGGTCGCCAGTGACCTCGACCGCACACTCATCTACTCCGCGGCGTCCCTCCAGCTCGACATGCCGGACGAGCGCGCGCCCCGCCTGCTCTGCGTGGAGGTCTACGGCCGGGCGCCCCTCTCCTACATGACGGAGACGGCCGCCGCCCTGATCGACGAACTGGCCCGCACCACGGTGTTCGTACCGACCACCACCCGGACCCGGGAGCAGTACGGCCGTATCCACCTGCCCGGCCCCGCCCCCCGGTTCGCCATCTGCGCCAACGGCGGGCACATCCTGGTCGACGGCGTCTCCGACCCCGAATGGCGGGATCGGGTCACCCGCCGGCTCGCCGACGAATGCGCCTCACTCGCCGAGGTCCGTGCCCACCTCCAGGCGACGAGCCACCCCTCCTGGCTGCTCAAGGAACGGGTCGCCGAAGATCTCTTCGCCTACCTCGTCGTCGACCGCGGCGCGCTGCCCGAGGGCTGGATCAAGGAACTGGCGGACTGGGCCGACCCCAAGGGCTGGACCGTCTCCCTCCAGGGCCGCAAGATCTACGCCGTACCGAAGCCGCTCACCAAGAGTTCCGCGATGCACGAGGTGGCACGCCGCTGCGGCGCCACGAAGACCCTCGCCGCCGGGGACTCGCTCCTGGACGCCGACCTGCTGCTCGCGGCCGACCACGCCTGGCGCCCGGGCCACGGCGAACTCGCCGACAGCGGCTGGGGCGCGCCCAACACCGAAGTACTCAGGGAACGGGGCGCCGCGGCCGGCGAGGAGATCCTGCGCCGCTTCCTGCGCGCCAGTGACCCGGTGCGGGCGGGTCGCTGAGCGCCCCGGGGACCGGCCTTTGTCAGCCGCAGCAGCCGCCGCCGCAGCACCCGCCTCCGCCGCCCGACGGGGCGGGAGCGGCGGTTGCGGCGGATCCGCCCACGGCCACGGTCGAGAGCAGTTTCACGGTGTCCTCGTGCCCGGACGGGCAGGAGGCCGGAGCGGAGGACTCGGCCATCGGGCGGCTGACTTCGAACGTCTCGCCGCAGGGGCGGCAGCGGTACTCGTAACGAGGCATGGCTCCAGATTAGAGCCTCTTACCGTTCGTGACCTCGGGCATCGGAGTGCGGCGGCGGCGCTGCTCCGTCGAGGCCCGTTCGGGGTGACGGGCCCGCCAGTACGGATTGTCGTGCGGCAGGCCGCCACTGACCCTCCCGTACATGCCGAACATCATCAGCAGCACCCCGACCACGAAGCTGAACAGCACGTTCGGCATCTCGAAGGCCAGGAAGTTGGCACTCGAGTCCAGCAGCGCCAGATTCACGAAGCCGCTGAGGATGAAGGCGATGCCGATGAACATGTTCAGGGTCGACGCGAAGTTCCCGCCGATGACCATGCCGATGAACAGCAGCAGCCCCACGCAGATGGACAGGATGCTCAGCGCGCCGTTGGTGTTGAGGCCGGCCACCGTGTCACCGCCGGTGTCGAAGATGCCGATACGGTCGATGAGCCCCAGGATGCCGAAAACGACGAGCACGAGGCCCATCAGCCCCGCCCCCGCCCGGTAGAAGCGGCTGAGCTGGTGGTCGACGGGCAGATGTTCGTCCAGCCGGGTGGCCTTGCGGCGCCAGCCGGCGGGATGCAGGACGTTTGTGGCCATACCGGCCTCCTTCAGGCCGCATGCGGCCACCGGGACGCGTCAGCGGAAGCCGCTGCGTACCTCCAGGGTCGGCCCACCCGCGGCCGAGGACAAATCGGACGGTCGCGGGTGGAGCCGAGTGCCGCCCCGGAAAGGGTGTCCTCGGGTGAGGGACGCGGACCGGCGGGCGGGGGTGGTCGGGCGGGAGAGGGGGGGAGGGAAGCGGGAGGGAGACGCGGTCAGGCGCCGCCTCCGCCCAGCTCCTCGCGGATCGCTGAGACCACCCGGGTCGCCGTCTGACGTACCGCCTCGGTCTCGGTCAGGAAGTGCCAGTAGTCGGGATGGCGCCCGTCCAGACCGGTGATCGCCTGCTCCAGCCGGGCCACGGCATCGTCCAGCGGGCGGGCATGGCGCGGATCGGGCGTGTTGCGCCCGGTCATGGCCAGGCGCTGGGCGTCCCTCAGGGCGAACCGGGTGCGGTCGATCTCGGCCTGCGGATTCTTGGCCACCGCGTCGAGCCGCCGCAACCGGTCACCCGCGGCGGACACGGCCTCGTCCGTCGTGTTGAGCAGCGCCCGGACCGTGCTCAGCCGGGAGGTCGCATCCGCCCAGCGCTGCCCGGAACGCGCCTCGGCGGCCTCCGCCAGCTTCGCCTCGGCCTGCCGGACATTGACCGCCGCCTGTTCGGGAACCGGCTGCAGGTCCTGCCAGCAGGCTGCGGAGAAGCGTCGGCGGAGCTCGCTGAGCACCGGCTCGACCTGACCGGCGCGTGTCGTCAGTGCCTGGGCGCGGGTGCGGAGTGACACGAGCCTGCGGTCGATCTCCGCGGCGTGCTCCGGGAGACGGTCCGCCTCCGCGCGAACCGCCTCGGCATCGCGCCGGACCTGGTCCGCGCGCTGAAGGGTCTCGGCGACACCGTGGCGCCCGGCGCCCTGATTGAGCTTGGTCAGCTCCGGGGCGAGGGCGGCCAGACGGGCGGCCAGATCATCGGCGCGCAGTCCTGAGGCGCGTACGGTGTCCAGGGCCTCGCTCGCGGCGAGCAACGCCTGACGCGCCCGCTCCACGGCCGGGGCCAGACGCGCCAGCTGGGTCTCCGCGCTGTTCAGCAGCGTCCCGAGTCCGTCGGCGAACCGGTCGAGCTCGCCCTTGACCCGCACGAGCTCGTCCTTGGCCCGGGTCAGCTGTGCCTTCGCTCCGGCCGCGGCCGAGGGCTCCAGGTCGTCCCGGTCGAGGTCGTACGCGTCCACCGCGGTGATGTAGGTGTGGCTCACCTCGTCGATCCGGCGCCCCAGCGCTGCGAAGTCCTCCGCCACCTTGCGGGCGCGGGGCGAACTGTCGACGGCGGTGATCGTCTCGATAGAGATCAGCAGATCCCGCTGGGCGGTGTCGAGCTCGTAGAAGGCGGAGGCCGCCGCATCCTTCGCAGCCTGGGCGTCGGCCCGCTGATTCTCCCCGCGGCCCCCGAACCAGCGCCGGGTCCCGCCGCCCGCGAACGCGCCCGGCAGGGCCGCGGCGATCAGCGGCACCGGCAGCAGCACCAGCATCAGGACGTCCTTGACGGCGGAACCAACACTCGCATTCGCCTGCGGCCGCGTGTGTGTCGCCGTCACATCCCTCTCCCGTGCCGATTCGCCCTGCCCGGTTCATTCTCGCACCAGTAAGGACGAACACACGGGCCGGTTAGTTCGCGCTTCGGACGGTGACTTCACCGTTGTCGCTGCGCGCCCTCACCACGTGCTCGCTGCTGTCGCTGCGGGGCACCTTCACGGAGACGTCACCGTTGTCGGCCCTGGCGGACACCGCGTACGTGTCCGTCCCGCCGGGGAGGTCGATGTCGATGCGCCCGTTGCCACTGACGGTGTCCACCAGATCCGGCACGGCGGCGAAGCCGAGCTGGATCGACCCGTTGTCCGCCTGCGCGACCACGGAGCCCCCCGAGACCCGCTCGGCCGAGACGGAGCCGTTGTCGCTCCGGAGCTCCAGCGGCCCGGAGGCGTCGCGCACGTCGATACCGCCGTTGGCGGCGGAGATCTCCAGCCGGGTCGTGAAGCCGGCCGCGGTGACCTCACCGTTGTCGCCCTCGACGGAGAGGGCGACCCCGCGCGGCACCTTGACCTGGTGCCGCGCCGCACAGTTGCTGATCATCGCGCTGCACTTCACGCGGAGCGTCATCTTGTCCCCTTCGAGCCTCCACACGGGATCAGGCCCGCTGCCCAGGAAGACCCACCCGTCCACGTGGCGGGTGACTTCGATCCGGTCCACATCGGCGGGCACGAGTTCCAGGGTCGAGTTGGAGGCGTCGATGGTCAGATTGTTCCCGCTGAGGGCGAAGGACTTGTGCTCGGCCGGGGCGCCCTCCGCGTCCGCACTTCCGCAGCCGCTGAGTGCCGTGACAAGGAGGACGGTCCCGCCGAGGGCCACGAGTGCCGTGGTGCGTCGTGTACGGATGGTCATGATCGAGTCCCCCTGAGAGCGCTGCCGATGTGGCTCCACCGTATGAAAGCACCGCCCCCGGAACGATCCGGACCCCTACCGTCTCCGGGGTGGGGCTAGCCCCCGTACCGCCCGCCGACCGTGCGCTCGTACCGAGGGCGGCCCCGTCGGCGCCGGGGCGGAGAAGCGGATTGCTGCGGAGGGGCCCGGGCCATGTAACCTGTTGGCTCATCCGCGGGTGCGTAGCTCAGGGGTAGAGCGCTGCTCTTACAAAGCAGATGTCGGCGGTTCGAAACCGTCCGCGCCCACCAACAGGAAGCACGACGAAGGCCCAGGTCACCGGTACAGAACCGGGCGCCTGGGCCTTGTTCGTTCTTCTTGGATCCGGGCGGGGGAGTGGCGGCGCGCCGCATACGTTCCAGATGCGTTGCCGACGCGCCGAGAGGTACGGGGCCGTGATCAGTTGCCTCGTAGCAGTTCCTGCCCAAAGCCGCTCAGCCGCCCTTCGTTGCCGACAACTGGCAGCCGGACCGTGTCCGATGTGCCGAACCATGACGTGGTGCCAGCTCGGCGCATTTCGGCACCCTGTTCAGCAACACGGATACGAGGTGCGGTCCACGTGCGTGATGTGGCGCACCTCCTCAACGCGAGCTGAGACGGATGGTGAGGGTCCTGAACGGCGTGTCGGACGTAAGTGCCTCCAACGCGCATCGGCGGGCGGGTGGCCTGGGGCCTCGCACGTCCCTGCTGATCTCGTTGGTGCTCACGCTGTTGCTGGGCGCGCTGTCGGCGCTGGTGATGCTTCCGGCGGCCCAGCAACTCGGCTCTCTCCAGGACGGCGAGCGGGCTCGTGCGACGTTGCACACGAGCGGCGCCTGTATGGCGGGCCACTGTCAGGTCAAGTTCGAGGCCGGTGGGCGGACCGTGGTGGCGGATCTGCCGGTGGGCAGCGGCGGCGGCAGGAGCTCTGCAGGCTCCCCGCTCACCGTCCGGTACAAGGGGGACGATCCACAGGTGGTGGTCCGTGAAGAGGATGTCGGGGGCGGCGGGGCAGCCGCACTGGCGGTGATGTCGGGCGGGGGCGCCTTGTTCTTCCTGATCATCTCGGTCACCGCAGCCATATCCGTGGTGCGGCAGCGGCGCGCGGGGCCGAGCCCTGGAGCGGAATCGTCCAGCCGCCCCGGCCGCAGCCCGTCCCTTTGACCACTGACGGGCGTCGCAGTCCTCTCGTCGCAGCAAACCCGACCCTCCACAGTGGCCCCGGCTCTGTTCAGGCCATGATGCGGCGGGTCCAGACCTCCTCGAAGTCCGCTGTGGTGAGCCCCCGGCGGGCGCACACTGTCTCGGCGTCGGCCATGCGCTCGGCCGTCACGCGTCGTGCGTACGGCATGCGCTCCCGCAGGACGGCGCGAATCTCGGTCCATTCCGGTCACGGCCACCCGCCAGCCGAGGGACATGGCCGGTTCGACCAGGCCGGTCCGCAACTGCTCGACCCCGTCGGTCGCCGCACCCACGACCGCCAGAACTCCACGGCTGCCCGTACTCATGCCTTCGCCACCCTCGCTCCGTCCGTACCGTCGCGTGAGCAGTACAGCAGAGGATGTCCGCGTCCCGAGCGGCCGGCCGTGGTCCCATCGCCTCGCACGGCCCGGTCGTGCGGCGGCACTCACGAGTAGAAGCCCTCCCAGTACGCCTCATGACCGCACGTGAAGTCGTCGGGGCGTTCGGCGCGCAACACCTCGTACCGGGCGACGAAGACTTTCAGCGCCCCATGGAGTGAGCAGCCGAGGCGCTCCCGGATCACCGTGATCCCGCGGAAGATCCGACGAGCGACGATCTCGTCGTCGGCGCCGTCGAAAGCCGAACCATCGGTCATGCCCGTGATCGAAGCCGACCCTGGCCCCGGCCGCAACGGAATTGCCGCCGCGGCACCGAGCGCGAAGTTCCCATCGCCCCGCGACCACTCCCCTTCGGGCGGTCACAGGACGTGGCCGGACAGAGGAAGTCTCCCCGTTCCCGGCAAGCAGGTACGCGACGGCGGCTCCGGGATGCGAGTGGGCGGGGCACGGGGGACGGTGGAGGCATGTCCGGACATCCGCCCGTGATCGTCTATCCGCCCTCGTCGACGGGAGGGCGGCGCGTCACGGTGCACGGCCGGATCGTCGGGCTGGCGCACGGGCGCGGGGAGGTCGCTTCCCTTCTGCGGCAGTCAGGACTCGCCCCAGGGGCCGACGACATCGACCTCGACCAGCCGGAGTTGATCGAGTGGCGGGGCGGAGACCTCGACACCTGGAGGTGAGCTCCGCGAACCGCACCGGCACGAGGCCCCGTGAACGACAAGGCGGTATCACCCGGACGGGCGTCTCCGGCTCGTCCCGGGGGAGTGCTTCGCACAGGGTCGGTCCTGTCCGTCGACGCGCCGGGCACGTCCGTCTGCCGAGTGGAGGATTCATGGCTCAGTCAGCTCCCGCCCCCGGAAGCGCCCGGCCCACGGGCGGCGGACACGGAGGCGCCTGGGCAGCCGGCGGAACGATGTTCGCCGGTGTCCTGCTGCTCGTCGACGGTCTCCTGTCCGTCTTCAAGGGCATCACGGGCATCGCCACGGACGACGTCTACGCGGTCGTCGACAACTACACGTTCGCGTTCAACGTGACGTCGTGGGGATGGATCCACCTTGTCCTGGGAGTGATCCTCGTGATCGTCGGCATCGGCATCCTGAGGGGTGCCGCCTGGGCCCGTGGCGCGGGTGTCGGCCTCGCCGCCCTGAACATCATCGCCAACTTCATCTGGCTGCCCTACCAGCCGGTGTGGGCGGTCGTCTCGATCGCGATCGACGCCTTCGTGATCTGGGCCCTGTGCACGGACCGCCCGAAGGAGGCCTACTGACGTGAACCGTCAGACGTACGCCCCGGCGGAGGGTGCGACGGCCCTGGCCGCGGACGCGTACGTCTACGGCTCGCCGCTGGTCCAACGGCTGTCGGAGGTCCGGGCCTGCCTCCAGGAGGGCTGCGGGGCACCGGCACCCGCGTCCTTCAACGCCTTCGCCCACGCGGACGGGCCGGCCACGCCCGGTACCCACGCGCCCTGCGCGCCCGCCGACCTCGTCGACGCCCTCGCGCACCTCGACCTCTCCGGCGGGCCGGTGCGGCTCCACGTCCCGGACACCGGCGGTGCGTACTTCGTCCTGCGGTTCGTGGATGCCTGGAGCAACGTCTTCGCCTATCTGGGCTCCCGGGCCACGGGTACGGCGGAGGGGGACTGGCTGGTAGTGCCGCCCGGATGGGCCGGCACCGTGCCTGGGGGACTGTCCGGGGTGATCGACGCGCCCACGTCCGTCGTGTCCCTCGTCGGCGCTCTCGCCTGCGACGGGCCCGGTGACATGCCGCGGATCCGATCGCTGCAGCAGGAGCTCACCCTCACGCACCTGGGGGACTCCGCCCACCGGACCAGGCTCCCCGCGGCGGAGTCCGGGGTGCCCGGCGCCCTGCGCTTCTTCGAGGAGCTGAGGGTGTGGATGGGTGACTACCCGCCCGCCGCGGCCGATCGCGCCTACCAGGACCGCTTCCAGCCGCTCGGTCTCCTGGAGGAGGGCGTCTCGCCGTACGTCTCGGTCCCGCCCGGACTCGTGCGCGCGCTGACGCGGGGACTCGCGCTTGGCCGGTCGCGGGTGGATGAGGCCCTGCGGTCGGCGGAGGCGGGCGGCCCGCAGGGCGCCTGGCACACCGAACCGCACCTGCGCGACTACAACCTCGACCACTTCGGTGTGGGCACGATCGGCCCGCCGGAATGGCAGGTCCCCGACCGTGAGGCCTCGTACCTGCTCAGAGCGGTGGCGGCGCGGTGGCGCGGACAGTCGTCCCACGGCTACGAGGCCGTCCAGGCCCACACATCGCACGACTCCCGGGGGCGCCCCCTCGACGGAGCGCACAGGTACGCGCTCCGCCTCGTGAAGCCGCCGCCGGCCGGGGCGTTCTGGTCCGTGACGGTCTACGACAGCCCCGGCGGCCACCTGGTCCCGAACTCCGAGGAGCGCTACGCGGTCGGGAGCCGGACTCCCGGGCTGGTGTACGGCGCGGACGGCTCGCTGACCCTGCACATGTCCGCTCAGCGGCCCACGGAAGCCGCCGGGGCGGCGAACTGGCTGCCGGTGCCGGCAGGCGCCTTCCGTCCCGTGATGCGTCTGCACCTTCCCGGGCAGGACGTTCTCGACGGGAGTTACGTCATCCCGCCGGTCGAGCGGCTGCCGGACGGTCCGGGGCAGTAGCTCCCGGTGGCTCGGTGCCTCCACGGACCGTCGCGCCATCGTCGAGGGGCGCAGTGTCAGTGCCGCGCGTCACACTGGAGTCATGTGCCGCAGTATCAAGACGCTTCGACCGCCCGCCATCCCCGAAGAGGCGACCGAGGAGGAGATGAGAGCCGCCGCCCTGCAGTACGTGCGCAAGGTGTCGGGCTTCCGCGCGCCCGCGGCGCACAACCAGGAGGTCTTCGACCGTGCCGTGGAGGAGATCGCAGAGGCGACCCGGCGACTGCTGGACGAGCTCGAGGTGAGGGGCGCCGCGCGGGTCTGACCGCGGGAGCCGAGCCCTCAGGTCCCGGCAGGAGCTCCCGGGGCCGGGACCGCCGCAGGGTGCTGGGGGCGCCGGATCACGACTGCCGCGAGCCCGCCCGCGACGAACAGGGCGAGGACCGAGACGGCTGTGCCGAGCCAGCCGGCGCCCAGCCACTGACCGCCGAAGTAGCCCAGACCGACGCTGTAGACCGCCCAGGCGACACCGGCCACGGCCGACCAGGGCAGGAATTCCTTCGCCTTGCGGTGGGCCGCGCCCGCGCCGAGGGAGACCACGGAACGGCCGGCCGGCGCGAAGCGCGCGATGACGACGAGTGCCCCTCCGCCACGGCTCAGCGCCGTACCGAGGCGCTCCTGTGCGGAGGTGAGGCGCCGGGAGCGGGCGATGGCCCGCTCCAGGCGGTCTCCGCCGCGCCAGGCGAGCCGGTAGGCGACGAGATCGCCGAGCACCGAGGCGGTGGCCGCGCACAGGGTCAGGACCAGGAGCGACGGAACGTGCCCGGTGGCTTCGCCGGCGGCCGCGGTGACCGTCGTCGTGCTGGCGGCCGCTGCGGTGGCAGCGGCGATCACGAGAACACCGCTGGGGAGGACGGGCAGGAAGACGTCCAGGAGCACCGAGACGGCGACCACCGCGTAGATCCATGGGCTGCCTGTCAGCGCGCCCATACTCTCCAGCACTACTACTCCCCGTTCCCGGTTCTCCGTGTCAACGCCGCGGCGTCGCAGGGGAGCGGCAGGAGCGGCAGGCTCAGCTGTACAGCGTACGCCTGCCATTCACCAGGCATTCGCCGATGTGTGGTTGTTGTTGTGCAGGTCACGTGGGCTTCGGCGGGGCTCGGTGCGCCCGTCGTCCCGTGGCCCGCGCCGCGTGCGCCCCGGACCCCTCGGCAGGCGGGGGTCCGGGGCGCACGCGGCGCGAGTGCTCAGACCGAGACGGGCCTGGCCTTCTCGGGCCGCGGTCCGCTCACCCGTACGGTTCCGGCCCGGGAGGAGAGCAGCCGGTCCAGAGCGACGGCGCCGGGCCCGGTGAAGACGATCAGGTACGCGTACGCCATCGATCCGGAGGTGATGAGGGCGGCGGCACGGGTGCCGAGGCCGAGTGCCACCAGGGTGCCGCCGACGAGCTGTATGACGGAGGCGTTCAGGCGTACGGACAGGGGTGGGCTCCTTCGGTTTGGGGACGTGAACCGAGCGGGGCCCATCAGGTCAGGAATGCCTCATTAGTGCTTACAAGTTCAACATTCGGTCGTTTGGCTGAAAGTAGCCGTCACTCTTCCGAGGTGAGAGTGCACTCCAAGACGGTCTCCAGCTGGGCTCCGGCGGGGCTGGATGTGGCCTGAACCAATGTCAGAGTCGCTTTCCGGCCATGCAGGGTAAGGCTCATCAGCTGATTGCCGAACCAGGGGCCGCCCGTCCTGCGCCACGGCATGGGCGGGGCGCCCGTGCGTCCGTGGGCCGCGAACGCCCGCCCGAGCCACCGGCCCGCCCGGCTCCAGCCGAAGCGGAAGCCGAGGCGGATCGACGCCGGGACGGAGTTGTGGACGGGGGAGCAGGTCAGCTGCAGGACGTGCGCGGTGGGAGTGCCGGCAGGAGTGGAGGCGGGCCACCGGGGCTCGGCGATGTACGCATGGTGCACATCGCCCGAGAGCACGCAGACCGTCGCGGGAGCCCCGGATCCCGTGCCCGCCTCCCGCAGCAGCTCCGACAGCCGGCGGTAGGACTCCGGGAAGGCCGCCCAATGCTCCAGGTCACCGGCGCGGCGGACTTTCTCCCCGAGGCGCGCCCAGCGTCCGCCCCGCTCGCCGCGGCAGAGTGCCGCGTTCCAGGTCTCCGCGTCGTGGATCAGGGGCGGCAGCAGCCACGGCAGCGAGGTGCCGATCAGGAGATGGTCGTAGGCGTCACGGCGGTCGAGCACCTCCCCGCGCAGCCAGCGGGCCTCCTCGTCGCGGAGCATCGACCGCTCCTGTTCGTCGAGGACGCGGGCCGCCCGGGTGTCGACCATGACCAGCCGCACTCGGCCGAAGACGCGACGGTAGCTCCAGCGGGTCCGGGCGGGGTCGGCGTCGGACGCGGCCGCGTGCTCGCGCAGGGTCTCGGTGCCGTCGGGAACCGAGCGCACGTCCGCGTAGACCGGGTCGGCCTCCAGTGCCTCGGGGGAGAGGTTGCCGAGGTGCTGGTATACCCAGTACGACATGAGCCCGCTGACGATCCGCTCGTGCCACCACGGTGTGGCGCGCATGTCCCGGACCCAGGCGGCACTGGTGTTCCAGTCGTCCACGACGTCGTGGTCGTCGAAGATCATGCAACTGGGGACCGTGGAGAGCAGCCACCGCACCTCCGGGTCGCGCCAGGACTCGTCGTAGAGGTGGGTGTACTCCTCGTAGTCCGCGACCTCCGCCCCCGGCGCCTCCTTCAGGTCGCGGCGGGCGGCGATGCGCCGCTGGATGGCCTGCGACGTCTCGTCCGCGTACACCTGGTCCCCGAGCAGCAGGAGGACGTCGGGGCGCGTCGCCCCGGGGTCGGCGGCGAGACGCGCGGCCAGTGTGTCCAGCGCGTCGGGGCCGACCGGGTCGTGGCCGTCGGCGGGGGGAGCGGCCCAGCGGCAGGAGCCGAAGGCGACCCGCACCGGACCCGCCTCGTCCGGCTGCGGTACGGCGGGGGTGCTGATGGTGCTCGGCGGGAAGCCGGAGTCCTCGGGCGGCCATACGCGGCGTCCGTCGAGCAGTACCTCATAGGCCGTCTCCGAGCCGGGTGTCAGGCCGCCCACCACGACCAGGGCGTAGTGGTGGCCCTGTACGGCGAACGTGGGGGAACTGCCCGCCGCGCCGTCCGCGCAGCGGACCTCCGCCGTACAGGGCCTGGTCGTCTCCACCCACACGGTCGCCCGTGAGCCCGTCTCCCAGTCGACGTACCGCAGCAGTGGTCCCAGGCGTAGCCCGCTCATGCGTGCCCTCCTCGCGTCGCGTGACCGATGGCTCCGAAGGGTACGGAACGACGGAGGAGGGCGGGACCCGGCCGCCCCGGACAGGGGCGGGGAGGGTCAGCAGCCGTTCAGTACGGACTGCAGGGCGCTCTTCTCGGTGGAGTCGACGCTGAGGCCGTAGTAGTGCTTCACGTGCACCCAGGCGCGCGCGTAGGTGCAGCGGTACGCCGTGCGCGACGGGAGCCACTCGCCGGGGTCCTGGTCGCTCTTGGACTGGTTGACGTTGTCGGTGACCGCGATGAGCTGAGGACGGGTCAGGGCATTGGCGAAGGACTGTCGCTGGGCGGTGGTCCAGCCGCTGGCCCCGGACCGCCAGGCCTCGGCGAGCGGGACCATGTGTTATCCGCACCCGGGTGGCGACCGGGGCCGGGCCGACGTGGACGGTGGTCGCGGGTGACTACCGGGTCGCGGAGCCGGTCGAGCAGTATCTGGAGTACTTGCGGGGGACGGACAGGTCGCCGAACACGATCAAGAGCTACGCCCGGGGTCTGGCGCTGTGGTGGTCGTTCCTGGAACGGCGCTCGCAGGCATGGGACGCGGTCGGCGTGACGGAACTCGGAACGTTCATAGGGCAGTTGCGGCGCGGTGGGGTCGCGGAGGAAGTCGTCCCGCTGCGCGCCGCGGAGCGGGCGGCCGACGCGACGGTGGCGAGCCGGATGCGGGCGGTGCTGGGCTTCTACCGTTACCAGGCCGCGCGTGGGGTTGAGGTCGCGGGCCGTCTGTACGAGACGGTGCATGCCCGGTCGGGCAGCTATCTGCCGTTCCTGGAGCATGTGGCCCGCAAGCACGGGCGGCGTTCTAGTGTGGTGAAAGTAAGGGTCCGGGCGAAGCCCGTCCCTGTCATTCTGCCTGGGCAGATGACGTCACTTCGGGAGTCGGAGGCGACCTGGGACGCGGCTGGCGCGGTCTGGTCGGGCGAACTGCGATACCGCCTGCTGTGGACCCTGCTGGAGGAGACCGGGCTCCGGCTCGGTGAGGCCCTCGGCCTGCGGCACCGCGACTGGAAGACCGGCACGGGCACGACCGCTCAGGTCGAGGTCGTCCACCGTGAGGACCACCCGCACGGCCTGCGGGCCAAGAGCGGTCACCGCCGCGTCTTCGTCGGCTCGATGCTGGACCGCCTTTACGGCGACTGGGTCTGGGCCCTGTGCGAGTTCGGCGCCGATGTCGAACTGGACGACTGGGACGACGCGTACATCTTCTGCAACCTGCACCGCGGACGCCGGTTCGCGCCGCTCAGGGCGGAGAGCGTCTACAAGCACCTGGCCGCGCGGAAGCAGCACGTCCCCGGCCTGCCGCCGGACATGACCCCGCACTGGTACCGGCACACCCACGCCACTGCCCTGCTGCTGTCGGGTGTGCCCATGCACGTGGTCAGCCGGAGGCTCGGCCACGCGGACATCCAGACCACGATCAACACGTACGCCCATGTGACCGAGGACGCCGAGCTGCGCGCGTGTGCGGACTGGCAGAAGATCACGCAAGCCTGGGGATGCCGTCATGAAAGCTGAGCTGATCGTCCATCCGGTGGCCGAGACGGCGGCCGTTCCCTCGCCGCGTACTCCGGAGCGTAGGCGGCAGGACAAGCGGGACCCGCGCCTGTCCGTGGCCCGATTTTTCAGTGAGGAGAAGGCGCGGCGCCTCTGGGAGAGCCTGCCGGAGGAGCACCGGCAGGACCATTTCGACTCGGTCAACATGCCGGAGGACTACGGCATGGCTTTCACCAAGCAGACCATCGACCGGGAGAAGGGCTGGTATTCCCAGGCGGTCAGCTTCCGGGGTCTGCCCGAGCCCATGATCTGGGAACTGGCCTGGTGCGTCCATCAGCAGGTCGCCGAGGGATACGCAATCACCACCGTGCGGTTCCAGGAGCTCAGGCGGGGCTTGGTCCTCGCGATCGAACACGGCGGACCGCGGGCACGTTCCGCGAGATCGCTGACGGCGCTCTCCCACGAGGAGTGGGCGCGCGAAGTGCAGCGTGCGGTCATGCGAACCGACGCGTCGCGGAACGCGAGGCTCGTCACGCACGTGCTGAACAGCGTCAAGCATCTCCAGGACCGCCTGGCCCATGCCTACCACGACGGCGAGTGGTGGCGGCTGGACGTGTGGAACCCCAGTCTGGACCGGCGCGTCCCACAGCGCGAGCACGAGCCCTGGGGCCGGTCCGTGGCCAACTTCAGCCAGCTCACGACGGACTGGTTCCGGGAGGCCGCGAAGTGGTGGCTTTCGGTGCAGCTGTCGACGGAGCGGTACGTGTGGTCGTCGGTGAAGAGCCGGCTCGACCACCTGAAGTGGTTCCAGTGGTACATCGACCAGGTCGGCTGCTGCGGCCCTCAGCTCGTCGAGTCCCCGGATCAGCTCCGGACCTGGTTGCGCGGATTCGTGGACTCCCTCAACAGACACATCACGATGACCGGCCCGAACAAGGGCGGCCGGCTCTCCAAGAACAGCCGCCGCAGCACTCTGGTGACCATCGAGGCGTTCTACCGCTGGATGTACGACAACCGTGCCGAGGCCGTCACGGTGCTCGGGGACCGGCGCTGGGGCGGTCTCGGGATGCACCACTGTGTGCTGTTCCGGCTTGAGGACAAGCCACGGCTCACCAACCAGCCGCCGGACGACATGGCCCTGGATGACGAGGTGATCAGCAAGATCGCCGCAGGTTCCGAAGCGCTCGCGGCCCCCACGGCCGAGGGCGGACTTGACGACCGGCAGGCCTTCCACGCGCTCATGCTGCTGATTCGGACCGGCCGGCGTATGAACGAGGTCCTGATGATGGACTTCGAACCGCTGCTACCGCTCCTGACCGTGAACAAGCAAGAGGACAAGGAGCCGGACGGCTTCGTGGCTCGGCTCGCCTATCAGCAGACGAAGATCACCGGTGGTGACCCGCCGACGATCCCGGTCGACCAGGAAATCGTCGACATCATCCGTCTCCAGCAGCAGTGGGCCCGCGAGTTCATCACCGCCCAAGGCGCCCCGGCGGGAACGGACCCGCGCTATCTCTTCTTGCAGACCAGGAACAACCGGCTCGGCAAGAGGCCGTACGCGTCGGCGACCTTCCACAGCCGACTCGGCGCGCTGACCAAGACTCTGGCGATCACCGACAGCGTGGGCCGTCCCGTCAAGATCTCCAAGACCCACACCTTCAGGCACACCCGGGCGACCGACCTGATCAACGCCGGCGTCCCGATCCACGTTGTCATGCGCTACCTGGGACACATCACCCCGGCCATGACCATGCACTACGCCAAGACCTTGGCGGTGACGGCCGAGCGCGAGTTCCTCCGCTACAAGAAGGTCACGGCCGACGGCCGGACCGCCGAGGTGAACCCGAGTGACCTCTACGACCTCCTCCACCTCGACCAGCGCGCCGACCGGGTGCTGCCCAACGGCTGGTGCATGCTCCCGCCCAGACAGGTCTGTTCCAAGGGCAACGCCTGCCTGACCTGCGACAAGTTCGTCACCGACGCCAGTCATCGTGATGAACTCCAGCACCAGCTCAAGCAGTCCGAAGCCCTGATCGCCCGGCGTCAGACCCAGTTCACCGCCCGCCATGGTGAGCCGATGGGCGAGGACAACATCTGGCTCTCCGGCCGTCTCGCCGAAACCAGCGCCCTGACGAAGGTCCTCGTCGCCCTGGACCAAGTCAGCGTCCATGAGGACGGACAGTTTCGGGCGGTTCGAGGGGCAGGCGCGGCCGACCGGTCCGGACCGCTGCCCACCGCACACCAACAGGAGCCGACCACATGACGCCGCTGCCCGAGCATCTTCGCCAGGCCACCTGCGCCCGAACGCAGGAAGCCGAGAATCGGGCCCGTGCCGCCCTCGCCGAGCTGGCCAAGGCAGGCAAGCCCATCAGCTTCACCGCTGTGGCCCGCCAGGCCGGGGTGAGCACCGACTTCCTCTACCGCAGCCCGGACCTGCGCAGCCGGATCGAGCGGCACCGAACGAAAGCCGGGATGGCACCGTCGGCGGCTGTGGACCTCGCGGGCGACTCATCGACATCGGCCGCCGTGAGAGCACTCAGTGCCCGCCTCACCCGACAGCAGCAGGTCCACCACGAGGAGGTGACGAGGCTCCGCAGGACCCTGGAAGCCGCGCACGGCGAGAACCTCGATCTCCGTCGGCGCCTGGCCCGCTACGAAGCGGATTGACCACACAGGGGTCAGTTCACTGACGCACTCCAGCCGTCTCTGGCCGAGATGAGCAAGGCTCCCCGGTGCAGGTCGAGGCTGCAGGCGGCAGTGGGCTTCCCCACCTGGACGAGCGAGCCGGGGCCCTGGAACGCATCGGTGCGAAGGCGGAAGGCATTCGGGTCGGTGCAGCTGACGGTGCGCAGCCGCCAGGGCGCCGAGGAGTCCTCGCCAGGCCGGGGCGGAAGGGCGAGTTGAAGCTGCGCGGACGCCGGACGTTCCGAGCGGTAGCCGGTGTGCTCTGCTGTCCATGCGGCCATGGTGAGAACTGCCAGCGCGGGCGCACCCGACGCCGCTGTGGTGTCTGCGAGCGAGGTAAGAGGTCCATCGGCGGCCTGGGGTACCCCGAGGAGATCCGGGCGACCTGCATGCGCCTTAAGGATTCCTGCGAACCAACGGGAGAGTTCCGGACCACCCTGGTCGGCCCAGGTCCGGATCAATTCACGAAATGCTGCTTCGCGGTTGCCGGAGCCGCGTCGGGATCCCGCGTCCAGAATCGCTTCACCTGCTCGGGAGAACGCCCGGCACAAGGCGAGCACAGGGATACGATCGGCGCGCTCGGCGTATCGCACCGAGCGGAGCTCCCACATGGCGTGGCGCAGAAGGACGGCGGCAGCACGAGCGTCGGCACCCAGGCTCTCGGTCGGTGGTTGGCGTAGGCGGCTCGATGGGCCGTTTCGGGGCGGGGTGGCGGCGTCAGCACGCCGACCGGCAGACGACAGGTGCCATGAACGATCGTCAATGCGGAATTCGCCGGCCCTGGCGCGGAGTCGGCCACCCGTGCCCAGGGATATCGCTATCTCCGGTGCAGCGGCGTCCATGATCACTCCCCGCCTGTCGGAGAGGTCGAAGGTTGCGCTCGTCATGTCATCCAGCCACACGTCCAGGAGTGCAGGTGGCGTACCCTCCTCGACGGCGAACCTGCGGTCGGCATCAAGCTGGAGGAAAGCGGTCAGACGAGCCCCGGCACGCTCTACTTGGAGGTGACGGACGGATGCCGTCGCCAGATCGTAGTCGGGGACCAGATCGTCCACTCTCTGCCCGGCGAGTGGAACCTGCGGTGCCATGACGTGTCCGCGGTAGTCGCGTCCAGGAGTGCTCGGCTTGGCCGGCGGCAGGAGTGACTGAACGTCGTACCCGGCAATCTCGGCCTGCTCGGTCATCCATCTGCGTCGTCGCTCACTGAGACCGGCCATCCACTCCAGAGCGATCACCGCCCGTCGATCGCGTTCACCAGCCCCGGACGCGCTTACAGCCCAGAAAAGCGGGAACAGGTTGTTGTCCCACACATCTGCTGCCGCGCGAATTGCTTCCCGGTCGAACCAGCGGACGTCCCCCGCAGCTTTCGCGATCTGCTTCAGCGAGCGGTCCAACAGTGCCGCCAGCACGGACATGGCCGACGCACTGGAGATCGGCATGTGCGACGCATCTGACGGTGGAGGGGCGGGGCTGGCCATACCGCGATCGTTGCACATCCCTGCAAGGCTCATGAAAAAATGTCAGCGGCATGCCGCTGACGCTATGAGCTGCCTTCTTGTCAGCTCAGTACGTCGCGGGTACAGATACCACGTGGTCGATGTCCAGGTCGGAGGCGGCGGTCCAGGTGGCGCCGTCGTACTCCGAGTACCAACTGCCGCTCGTCGCGGCGCAGGTGGAGCTCTGGACCACGCCGGTGCCGTCGCGCTTGAGCACGACTTCGCGGGTGTTGCAGGATCCGGACTGGGTGATCCAGTGCGGGAACTTGTCGCGGCTGTAGCCGGAGGAGGAACCCTCGGCGGAGACTGTGAGCCGGCCCAGGTAGGTGCGGGCGGTCGAGGCGCTGACCGGGGTGGGCATCGCGGCCTGCGCGGCCGGGGCGGTGAGGAGCCCGGAGGAGGCGGCGAGTGCGGCCGAGGCGACGACGAAGCTATGCGGCGCCCGTAGCTGCGACGCGCGTAGATACCGGACATGCGAACTCCCTTGATGTGGGGGAACCTTGGCAGGCGACCTGTGGAGCCAGGCCATCGTGGCGGCGCCTGGTTTCGGTGGGGTGGTCGCCAGGTAACAGAGTGGCGACATGCGCACGTCACATCAAGAGGTGGGGTGATCGTTCTGACGTCCCGTCCGAAGTCCGTTCGGAAAAGAGGACTGATGGGCCGGCGGTTCGGCAGCGGGCGTGAACGGTGCGCGACGGCCTCCGGGGCCGCCGCGCGTGCTGCCGCCGGTCACTCCCGCGCCCGGCGTCGTGCTCGCCCTACTCCCGGTGTCCGCCGCGCCGTGGTCGCTGGACCTCCCCCTCGTCGGCAGGTCCCGTGAGATCGCCGTGGCCGGGCCGCGGTCCGGCTCGCCGGTGTATCCCTGCTCATCGGCCGGCTGGTTCACTCCCCGGGTCCCTGCTGGGTTTCCTGGCACTGATGTTCGTCGTCGCGGTGCGCACGCCAGGGCACCGGATCACCGGCAACCACATCTGGTGGTGGGCGGCGCTGGGTCTGCCGGACGGGGACGTCCGGTGGAGGCCGCCCGCCCGGCGGCCCGAGCGCTCCGGAGCCGTCGTACCCCGAATCGTCGTACGCGAATCGTCGTACGCGAATCGTCGTACGCGGAGGTCGTGCGGGCGCGGGAGCCGGTTGGTCAGCGGGCGTCGATGTGCAGCAGGATCCTGCCGTCCGGGCCGGCTTCCACCCGGAGCTGCGTCAGGTCGTCCACGTGGGCGTCGGGGGAGAGGGCGGCCGCGCGGGGGCCGATGCCCACGACGCGCATGCCGGCCGCCCGGCCCGCGGCGATGCCGGCCTCGGAGTCCTCGAAGACGACGCAGTCCGCCGGGGCGAAGCCGAGTTCGGCCGCGCCCTTGAGGAAGCCCTCAGGGTCCGGCTTGCTGGCGCCGACCAGCTCCGCCGTGACCCGGGTCGCGGGCATCGGCAGGGCGGCGGCCGTCATCCTGGCCTGCGCGAGTGCCTCGTCTGCCGAGGTCACCAGCGCGTGCGGCAGGGTGGCGATGGACGCCATGAAGGCGGGCGCCCCGGCGACGGGGACCACGCCCTCGGTGTCGGCGGTCTCCTCGGCGAGCATGATGCGGTTCTCGGCGTAGTTCTGCTCCATCGGGCGGTCCGGCAGCAGGGCGGCCATCGTCGCGTAGCCCTGGCGGCCGTGGACGACCTTGAGGGCCGCCACCGGGTCGAGGCCCTGCGCGACCGCCCAGCGGCGCCAGCAGCGCTCGACCACCGCGTCGGAGTTCACGAGGGTGCCGTCCATGTCCAACAGGAGGGCGCGGGCTTCGAGGACGGTGGCCTGCATCGGCATGCTCCAGAGCGCGGGGGATCAGCTCACAGCTGCGGGTGAAGAAAACAAGTAGCCCCGCCCGCCGGTCAGGGAGAACGGGCGGAGGCTACTTTGTTCCTTCACGATACAAAAACAGCTGTCGAAACGCCAATCCCGGTGGACCGGGGCGCCACGCAAGGGTGCCCCGGACGCCGTGGGCCGTCAGGGGTGGCGTCCCTGGCCGGTCGTCCGCGACTCCAGGGCCCGGCGGGTCTCCGGACCGTAGACGCCCGAAGGGTCACCCTGGGCCGACACCCACCTCTGGAACTCCGCGACGGCCTGCTCCACCCGGTCCGAGTACTGGGCGTCGTCCGGGCCCCGGTAGACCCAGATCTCCTGCAGGCGTCGCTGGAGTTCCGCCACCTCCGCGCCGCTGTCGCCGCGCCGCAGCGTGCTGTCGGGCACCTGGGCGGGCGGTGCCGCCGCGATCGTGGTGGGTGCCGACGTCGCGGACGCCGAGGGCGCAGGGGTCGTCGGCGCGGAGGTGGCGGAACGGGACGCGGAGGGACTCCTCGACGGGGTGGGGGACGCCGACGGCGACGCGGACGCCGAGCGGGACGATGTGGCCGAGGGCGACGCCGACGGCGATCCCGACACGGACGCCGCCGGTGCTCCCGAGGCCTCCTGGATCTTCGCCGAGACCTCGGGCCGGGCCGTGTCGTCACCACCGCGGTCCTCGAACAGGCCGCCCGCGAACGCGGCAGTGCCCACCACGGCCGCCACGGCCGCACCGGCCGCGAACACGGCGAACGGCCGTCGGCGGCGCGGCTGTACGGGATCGGGGCCGTCGCCCGCGTAGGCCGCGGCGCTGCGCCGGCGGGTCTCGTCCACGGCGTCGGGCAGCGGGCCTGGCAGTGCCTGCGGCGCCGTGGCCTGGGCGCCGTCCAGGAACAGCGGCATCGTCGTCTCGGCGGCGGGGACGTCGTGGTCCCGCGGGTCGTCGCTGTTCAGCGTCACGTACGGCCGGATCCGCAGCGGGTCGAAGTCCTCGGCCGCCGCTGTCTCCGCCGACCGGGCGGCCCGTCCGTCCTCCCCGGCCGGCCTGGAGGCCGTGCGGTCACCGCAGGCGCACCCCGCCCCGGGTCTCGCACCCTGCTCGCCGCCGCACTCCGGACACATATGGCCGGTCATGGTGGGTTCCCCTCCCCTTTGAACTGCCTGCGATTATGCAGGTCGCCGCGGAGAAGCCCAACGGCCGCACCGCTGCTCGGCAGGCCATAACGGCATGTTGCGGCCAGGATGGGGTGAAGCGGACCCGAGGAGATGCCCATGGCCCAGCAGCTGAGCCCGCCGCCCCTTGCTCCGGGTGAGGGGCGGTCGCGGCGTAGTGTCCTGGTGTCCATCGGTGCCCTGCTCCTCGGTCTGCTGCTTGCCGCACTCGATCAGACCATCGTCTCCACCGCCCTGCCGACGATCGTCAGCGAGCTGGGCGGCCTGGAGCACCTTTCCTGGGTCGTCACCGCGTACATCCTGGCGGCGACGGCCGCGACGCCGCTCTGGGGCAAGCTCGGCGACCAGTACGGACGCAAGAAGCTCTTCCTCACGGCCATCGTCATCTTCCTCATCGGCTCCGCCCTCTGCGGGGTGGCCGGGAACCTGCCGCAACTGATCGGCTTCCGCGCGCTGCAGGGACTCGGTGGCGGCGGGCTGATCGTGCTGTCGACGGCGATCGTCGGCGACATCGTCGCACCGCGCGAACGCGGCAAGTACCAGGGTCTGTTCGGTGCGGTGTTCGGTGTGACCAGCGTGCTCGGCCCCCTCCTCGGCGGCTTCTTCACCGAGCACCTCAGCTGGCGCTGGGTCTTCTACATCAACCTGCCCATCGGTGTCGTCGCACTCGTGGTCATCGCGGCGGTCCTGCACATCCCCGTCCGGCGCACCAAGCACACCATCGACTACCTGGGCACCCTGCTCATCGCCGCGGCCGCCACCTCACTGGTCCTCGCCGCCTCACTCGGCGGCACCACGTGGGCCTGGGGATCCGCGCAGATCATCGGTCTCGCGGTCCTCGCCGTCGTGCTGCTCGTCGCGTTCGTCGCGGCGGAGCACCGGGCGGCCGAACCCGTCCTGCCGCTCAAGCTGTTCCGGATCAGGACATTCACGCTCGTCGCCGCGATCAGTCTGGTCGTCGGCTTCGCCATGTTCGGCGCGCTCGCCTATCTGCCGACGTTCCTCCAGATCGTGCACGGCATCAGCCCGACGCTGTCCGGTGTCCACCTGCTGCCGATGGTCCTCGGCCTGCTGCTCACCTCGACCGTCTCCGGCCAGATCGTCAGCCGTACGGGCCGGTGGAAGGTCTTCCCGATCGCCGGGACCGCCGTCGCCGCGGTCGGCCTGCTGCTGCTCGGCCGGCTGTCCGAGACCAGCTCCACATGGACGACGAGCCTGTGCTTCTTCGTCTTCGGAGCCGGGCTCGGCATGGTCATCCAGGTGCTGGTGGTGACGGTGCAGAACGCCGTCACGTACGAGGACCTCGGTGTCGCCACGTCCGGGGCGACGTTCTTCCGGTCGATCGGCGGATCGTTCGGCGTGGCCATCTTCGGCACCATCTTCGCCAACGGGCTGACCGGCCAGCTCGAGCAGGCACTCAGCGGACGCTCCCTCCCGGCCGGTGTCGACATCGAGTCGCTCTCCGCCGACCCGCGGGCCATCGACCGGCTCCCAGCGGACCTGCGTCCGTCCGTCCTCGGCGCGTACTCGACCTCGATCACCGACGTCTTCCTCTACGCCGCGCCCGTCGTCCTGGTCGCGTTCGTCCTCGCCTGGTTCCTCAAGGAGGACCCGCTGCGGGGCTCGGTGACCGCGCCCGACGTGAGCGAGACCCTGGCCACGAACCCGGTGGAGCGTTCCTCCTACGACGAGTGCGCCCGTGCCCTCTCGGTGCTCGCGAGCCGTGAGGGCCGCCGGGAGATCTACGAGAAGATCACCGCCAAGGCCGGATACGACCTCCAGCCCGCCGCGAGCTGGCTCCTGCTGCGCATCAAGCGGCACGGCACCGTCGAGCCCTCCCTGCTCGCGGACGTCGCCCCCGTGCCGCTACGGGTGATCACCTCCGCCGCCCGGCAGATCGAGGAGCGCGGTCTGGCCCGGCGGGAAGGCATGCAGCTGGTGCTCACCGAGCCGGGCGCGGAGGCGGTGGTGCGGCTGTCGCATGCCCGCGAGGAGTCGCTGGCCGAACTGCTCGGCGACTGGTGGGGCCCCGACCGGCCCACCGACCTGGTCCGTCTCGTGACGGAGCTGACGGCCGAGGTGAGCGGGTCGAGCAAGGAACGGCCGCACATGCCCGAACCGCGTCGCGACCACTGGGCCGGCTGACCGGCCCGCCCCGGCGAGGAGGACGACTCGCCCTGCCGCGGAACAGGCGGGCGAGGCCCGTTACGCGGAACGTGCGTACAGGGCGTCAGCCGACCCGCGGTTCTCACAGCTCCTTGGCGAACCAGTGTTCCGCGTAAGGGCCCTGGTTGAACGCCGGGACCTCGCGGTAGCCGTGCTTCGCGTACAGCCCGCGGGCCTCGACCAGGTCGTTGCGTGTGTCGAGCCTGATCCGCCGCACCCCCAGCGCTCGCGCCGCGCTCTCGATGCCCTCGAGCAGCAGCCCGCCACCGCCCGTGGAGCGGAACCCGGGGCGCACGTACACCCGGGTCAGCTCGGCCGTCCCCTCGTCGGCCAGGAGCAGACCCGCGCAGCTCGCCGGCTTGCCGTCGTACCGGCCCACCAGGAACTCCCCGGTGGGCGGTGTGAGCAGCTCGACGCCGTCGTTCGTCAGACCCTCGTCGATCTCGGCGCCGGTGGCCGGGCGGCCCCAGTAGCGGCTAGCCACCTCGTCGTAGTAGTCCCGGCGCAGCAGGAGCGCTTCGGGGCCGGCGAAGTGTTCGGGGGCCACGGTCCAGGTCATGGGGGCCATTGTCGTCATGGCACGTTCGGATGACGAACCATTAACGCCTGCCGGGGGCCGCGATGACGTGGCGCACCCCTGGACGCCGACGAGGCGGCCTTCGCCGTGTTGCGGTTCACCCCGCGCACAGACGTGCCGGCCGGCGGTCCGGGTGTCGCGCGCGGCGTCCGGCAGGCCCTTTTTGCGCGTTCTTTCGGCACATTCGTAGTGACAGTCAGGCGAAGAGGGGGTTGATTGTGTCTACCTCATAGGGCAATGCAAGGCTTCATCCGCACATACCCGGCTGAGGGGACAGTGCACGAACTGGGAGGATCGGCGCAGCGTGACAAATGCTGAGCACAGTGTGCGGGGGGACGCGGCGGCGGGTCCGGGGACGAGGGCCGCAGCGGCCCGGGCCGTCCTATGGGCAGTCGTCGCCGCCCTGGCGGTACGGCAGGTCGCGGTGGTGCTGCGCAGGCCGCCCGGTGAGCGCCTCACCGACTTCGAGACCTGGAGCGGTGCGACCGGGGTCCTGCACATGGCAGGTTCCCTCTACGACCCCGGCCGGTTCACCGGGACACCCTTCGCCGGGCTGGTGCTGAAGCCGCTGACGGCCTCCGCCGAGGACGCCCTCGGCGTCGCCTGGACCTTCGGGTCGCTGCTGCTCGTCGTGGCGCTGGGATTCGTCGCCGTCCGCGCCCTGCCCGCCCCGGTGAGCAGGCGCACCGCGTTCTTGGCGGCCCCCATCGCGATCGCGCTGCTCATGGTGTCGCTGCCCGTCCGCAACACCCTGTTCCTCGGTCAGACCAGCATCCTGCCCGTCCTGCTGGTACTCCTCGCCTGTTTCGTCGCACGGGGTGAGCGGCTTCCCGGCGTGCTGACCGGAATCGCGGCGGCCTTCCAGCCCGCCGTCCTGATCTTCGCCGTGCTGTTCTGGCTGACCGGCAGACGCAGGGCCGCCGCCACCGGAGGTGCCACCTTCGCCGCCTGTACGGCGCTGGCCTGGGCGGTGATGCCGCAGGACTCCTGGTCGTACTGGGTGCACCACCTCGCGGGCGCGGGGCTGGGGGAGCGGCCCGACAGCCTGGCCAATCAGTCCCTGCACGGCGCTCTGCTCCGCTTCGGCCTCCAGGGGCCGCTTGAGATCGCGCTGTTCCTCGCCCTGGCCGCCGCCGTCACCTTCCTCGGGCTCCGCCGAGCGGTGCGCTACGCCCAGGACGGTCAACTCCTCCTGGCCGTCGCCGTCACGGGCTGCGTCGCCGTGGCCGTGTCGCCGACCGCCTGGCAGCACCAGTTGCTCTGGGTACTCCTCGCCGTCGTGGGCCGCGTCGGCACGCGGGCCTCGGACCGGCTCGTCTGGCCGGCCGTGGTGGTGCTCGTGCTCACCCTGCCGGGGAAGATGCTGCTGCCGAACGTCGGCGCGCTCCTGCCCGTACGCGACAACGTGCTGCTCGTCGCGGCGCTCGGCGCGGCCTGCGTGGCGCCGTTCCTGTCCCGGACCTCACCCCACTGGTCCCGCCCGGTCCCGACGGACCACGCCCGACCGGTGGAACCGCGCTTCGCGTGGGTGCCCCTGCTCCCGTTCTGGCGCCGTGTGCTCAGCAGGCCCAACCTGCTGCTGGAACTCCTGCTCATCAGGGTCGTCTACTCGGCGTACGCGAAGGTCCGGCTGGCGGCGACCGCCGGACGTCCCACCGCGGAGGAGCACGGCCGGCAGATCCACGCCGCCGAGCGGTGGCTGCACATCGACATCGAGCACTGGGCCAACCACACGGTCGTCGGCATCCCGTGGCTGCGCGACTTCTTCGACTACTACTACTCGACGTTCCACTTCATCGTGCCGCTCACGATCCTCGGGGTGCTGTACGTGCGCCGGCCCTCGGACTACCGCTGGGTCCGCAGCTCCATCGGCTTCGCGACGATCCTGGCGCTGTTCGGCTTCTGGCTCTATCCGCTGGCCCCTCCGCGCCTGATGCCGGGGCTCGGCTTCATCGACACGGTCCACGGCGTGCAGGACCTCGACAGCCCCGACTTCGGGGCGCTGACCGCGGTGACCAACCAGTACGCTGCCATGCCCTCCCTGCACTTCGGCTGGTCACTCTGGTGCGGTGTGGTGATCCTGCTCCTCGCCCCGAAGGTGTGGATGAAGGTCCTGGGCATGCTGCATCCGCTGTTCACGGTCTCCACGATCGTGGCCACGGGAAACCACTGGGTGCTGGACGCGGTCGGCGGTGCGGCCGTGGTCGCCGCCGGATTCGGCCTGACCTACGTCCTGTGCGGACCACGGCGGCTGCGATCCGGTGCCGGGACGGATGAGCCATCGGGCCGCCAGCCCGCGGACACCGCCGCGCCAACGGCCCCCGAACCCGCCGGCAGCAAGGTGTAGCCGCCTCCGGACGCCGGGGTGGACCTCAGCCCCCGGCCTCCCGCACGCCGCCCGCCACCGCTTCCGCTGACGGTTCCTCAAAGGCCGGCCGCGCGTCGAATGCCGCGCGGCGGGTCGCCCGGCGCAGGGCGCGCAGGAGCGTGGGGCCGACGGCGAGGGTCAGCGCCACGGTGAGCACGGCCCGGCCCAGGTCCCAGCCGAGCGAGGTCGCGGTGCAGTACGCGAGGAAGCGGACCAGGTTCTCGTGCAGCGGGTCGCCCGCGACGAAGGAGATGCCGGAGCCGAGCCCCGGCACGATCGTCCAGCCGTACAGGTTCATCACCGTGCCGTAGGCGAACGCCGCGACGAAACCGTAGGCGGCGAGCATCAGCAGCTCACCCCTGCCCCGCAGCCGGTCCGGGCCGGGCAGGAGACCCGCGCCCATCGTGAACCAGCCCATCGACAGCATCTGGAACGGCATCCACGGTCCGACCCCGCCCGTCAGCAGCGCCGAGGCGAACATCGTCACCGAGCCGAGCACGAAGCCGAAACCGGGGCCCAGCACCCGCCCGCTCAGCACCATCAGGAAGAACATCGGCTCCAGGCCGGCCGTCCCCGCGCCCAGCGGACGCAGCGCCGCCCCCACGGCGGCCAGAACTCCCAGCATCGCGACCGCCTTGGCGTCCAGACCGGAGTCGGCGATCGTCGCGACGACCACACCGACCAGCAGCACGAGGAGCACGGCGAACAGCCACGGCGCGTCCTCGGCGTGGGCCAGACCGGAATCCGCCCCTGCCAGCAGCGGCCAGCCGAACGCGACCAGGCCTACCGCGCTGATCAGGACGAGCGCGGCGACCGCCCGGGGGCCGAGCCGGACCACGCGCGCCGATCCGGCGCTCACGACGGACCGTCCAGCGCGGCACGCACCTGTGCCACGGTCAGCCACGCCTGGGGCGCCAGGATCTTCGCGGTCTGCGGGGCGAAGGCGGGGGAGGAGACGACGACCTGACGGGTCGGGCCGTCCGCGACGACCTCCCCGTCCGCGAGGATCACCACCCGGTGCGCCAGATCGGCGGCCAGCTCCACGTCGTGGGTGGCCAGCACGATGGCATGGCCGCCGGCGGCCAGCCGGCGCAGCACCCCCACCAGCCGGGCCTTCGCCGCGTAGTCGAGGCCGCGCGTCGGCTCGTCCAGCAGGAGCAGCGGAGGCCGGGCGGTCAGTACCAGGGCGAGGGCCAGCGCCAGCCGCTGCCCTTCGGACAGATCGCGGGGGTGGACGTCGTCCGGCACACCGGGCAGCAGTTCGGAGACCAGCGCGCGGCAGGTGCCCCGGGGCGCGCCCGCGTCGGAGTCCGCCGCCGCACACTCGGCCGCCACCGTGTCCGCGTACAGCAGATCGCGTGGTTCCTGCGGTACGAGACCTACCCGGCGCACCATGTCGCGGGGCGGGGTACGGGACGGGCGCACCCCGCCGACGAGCACCGATCCCGTCGTGGGCTCGGTCGTCCCGACGAGGGTGGTGAGCAGGGTGGACTTGCCCGCGCCGTTGCGGCCCATCAGGGCCACGGTCTCGCCGGGCGCGAAGGAGAGCGTCACCCCGCGCAGCGCCTGGACCCTCCCGCGCCGGACCCCGAGTCCCTCGGCCCGGGTGACCGGATCGCCGGGGAGAGGGCCCGCCGCGGCCCCGGGCGCGCGACGGCCGAGCAGACGGTCCAGGAGTCCGGGGCGTGCAGGGGCGGGGGCGGGCAGCGGGACGACGACGGCGGAGGTCACCGGCCCGGCGGGCGACGGCGGTTCGACGCCGGACAGCCGCTCGCGCAGGTCCGCGGCCCTGCGCCGCGCGTCGCGCACCGACAGCGGCAGCGGGACCCAGCCCACCAGCCGGCCCAGGTCCACCACCGGCGGCCGGACCGGCGAGAGGGCCATGACCTCGGCGGGCGGTCCCATCAGCGGGGCCGCGCCGGGCGATGGCAGCAGGAGGACCTGGTCGGCGTACTGCACGACACGCTCCAGCCGGTGTTCGGCCATCAGCACCGTCGTGCCCAGGTCGTGCACCAGCCGCTGGAGCACCGCGAGGACGTCCTCGGCGGCCGCCGGGTCGAGGGCGGACGTCGGCTCGTCCAGGACCAGCACGCGGGGGTGCGGGGTGAGGACCGAGCCGATCGCGACCCGCTGCCGCTGGCCCCCGGAGAGCGTGGCGATCGGCCGGTCGCGCAGTTCGGCCAGGCCCAGCAGGTCCAGCGTCTCCTCGACCCGCCGCCGCATGACGTCCGGGGCGAGGCCGAGCGACTCCATGCCGTACGCCAGCTCGTCCTCCACGGTGTCGGTGACGAAGTGGGCGAGCGGGTCCTGGCCCACCGTGCCCACCAGATCGGCGAGTTCACGCGGCTTGTGGGTGCGGGTGTCACGGCCGCCGACCGTGACCCGGCCGGTCAGCGCCCCGCCCGTGAAGTGCGGCACGAGACCGGACACCGCGCCCAGCAGGGTCGACTTGCCGACCCCGGACGGGCCGACGACCAGCACGAGTTCGCCCTCGGGCACCGTGAGGTCGACGCCGGACAGGGTGGGGTGCGCGGAACCCTCGTACCGCACCGAGACCTGCTCGAACCGGATCACGCGCTCTCCTTGGAGTCCGAGGGCGAAGCGGGCAGCGGCGCCACGACGGCGGGAAGCAGCCCGATCAGTACGGCGGCGGCGGGCCACAGCGGAAGGACGGGAGCCGTCAGCGGTACGACACCGGGGTGCAGGGCGTCCGGCGCCGCGGCGGCCGCCCAGATCATCGACGCCGCCACGGCCACGCCGGAGCCCGCGACCAGCCAGGCACGTATGTCCCAGCGGTCGGGCCGGTAGCGGGTGCGGACCGAGCGGCGCCCGCCGAGCCGGAGCCCGGCCATCGCCGCGGCCAGCCCGGCCAGCAGCAGCGGCAGTCCGTACACCGCGCCCTGAGCGGCCAGGAGTCCGTAGGTCCCCGCGCACACCCCCAGCAGCCCGCCGAGGGTGAGCACATGAGTGGTGCGCCGGACGGCGGGCGGGACCTGGGCGGTGCGCCCGTACCCCCGCGCGTCCATCGACGCCGCCACGGCCACCGACCGCTCCAGCGCACCCTCCAGCACCGGCAGCCCGATCTGGAGCACCGCCCCGATCCCGCCGGTGGGGCGGCCGCGCAGCCGGCGGGCCGTCCGCAGCCGTGCCACGTCGGCGACCATGTTCGGCGCGAACGTCATGGCGACGACGACGGCGACCCCCACCTCGTACAGGGCGCCCGGGAGCGACTTCAGCAGGCGCGCGGGGTTGGCCAGCGAGTTCGCCGCGCCGACGCAGATCAGCAGGGTGGCCAGCTTCGCCCCGTCGTACAGCGCGAAGACCAGCTGTTCGGCGGTGACCCGGCCGCCCAGCCTGACGCCCTGCGCCCAGCCGGGCAGCGGCACCTCCGGCAGCGAGAACAGCGCGTGCGTGCCCGGCACCGGGGAGCCGAGGACGACGGAGAAGACCAGCCGCACCGCGACGACGAACAGCCCGAGCCGGATGAACGCCCCGTACGAGCGGGCCCACGGCGCGTCCGTGCGGCGCGCCGCCACGACATAGCCCGCCACGCCCACCAGCAGACCGAGCAGCAGCGGATTGGAGGTGCGGGACGCGGCGGTCGCCAGGCCCAGCGCCCACAGCCACCACGCCCCCGCCGGCGACGCGTTGGCGCGGGTGGCACCCGGGGCGCGCAGGGCAGGGCGGAGCCGGGCGGGGCCGGTGGAGCGGGTCATCGGCGGCGGCGGGCCTGAAGCACTGCGGCGAGACCCAGCACGAGCACGGCGCCCACCCCGGTGAGCACTCCCGCCGACGGGCCGCCGCTGTCACCGTCACCGGAACCGGCCGCGCCCGCGTCCTCGTTGGCGGCGGACGGCTCGGCCGCACCGGTCGCCTCGTCCGAGCCGCGGTCCGCGACCTGCTCACCGCAGCCCGAACGCGGATAGCCCGAGATCGCACAGAGCATCGCGGCACTGTCGTACCTCAGCGGCTTCGCCACCGAGGCCAGCGCCTCCGCGGCGCTCGCGTCCGGTGCCACCTGGGCGCACGCGGCGCGCAGGGCGGACGGCTTCTCACCGTCGGGCGCGTCCGCCGGGGTACCCGGGTCGATGACGACGGCGACCCGCTTGAGTCCGTCCTTCGCCGGGGTGGCCGCGCAGACCGTCCCGAAGTCCGGGGCGCGGCGCGGCCGGGCCGAGTCCTGGGAGTCCTCGCTCACCGAGAAGCGGAAGCCCTGTACCGCGCCGTCGTCCGGGCGGACCAGGGACGGCCCCTGCGTGGCGTAGGTCCAGCCCTTGCCGCCGTCGCCCTCCCAGAAGGACCAGTAGCGGTAACCGGCGGCCTGAGCACCGCCCGCGCCGAGCACGGTCAGCACGGCACCGACGAGCAGGAGCAGCGCCGCCGTGCCCAGCGGACGCCTCACGGCTGCTGGTTCTTCCGGCGGCCGCTCAGCAGGAAACCGATGCCCGCGCCGAAGGCGAGCCCGATGCCGATGATCCACCAGAGGCCGATCCCGCCGTCGTCGCTGCTCGTGTCCGCGGGCTGCTCCGGCGCTGTGGCCGTCGGCGAGGGCACGGCGGTGGCGGCGGGGGCCGGACCTGTGGCGTTGAGCTGCTTCACCAGGTCGACGCCGCCGAAGTCACGCGCGTTCGTACCGGTCGCGTGGGCGGCCAGCACCAGCTGGGCGGAGGCGGCGGGGCCGCCCTCCCGGGCCCAGCCCTGAGCGTTCTTCTCCAGGTAGGCGACCGCCTTGGCGGCCTTGTCCTTGTGGCCGGATGCCGCCAGCGCCACGACGGCGTCCGCCGTGTTGCCGAAGTCCGGCTGCGGGGCGGAGTCCTCGGCGCCCGGCATGGGCGGCAGGTCCAGATGACCCGAAGCGGCGAGGGCGCCGGCGAGGTAGTGGGCGCCGTTCTGTGCCGACTGTTCCGGCGTCAGGCCAGTGCCCTCGGTGCAGACGGGGGCCTTCACCGCGTTGGAGTTGCCCGCGGCCATGCCCTTGCCCATCGCGCCGATCACCGCGGCCGCCGTGGCGTCCGCGTTGGCGTTGAGCTTGCCGTCCTTGTCCGGCTGGTAGGCGAACGCCCCGCCGTCCTCGCCACCGCAGGGCAGCGCGAAGGACTGCAGCGCGGTGTACGGCGTCTTCCCGCCGTCCTTGGTGAGGCCGGCCAGCGGCACGCCCGCCCTGGCCAGGGCGCCCGTCACCACGGCGGTGGAGTTGGCGTCGCTCGGGCTGCCGGGGTTGTATCCCCAGCCGCCGTCCTCGTTCTGCACGGACTTCAGCCAGCTGACCCCGTTGTCCACGACCTCGCGGTGCGCGGCCAGCTCGACCAGCGCCTGGACCGCCGCCGCCGTGGCGTTGGTGTCCGCGACGGTCTTCGCGTCGCAGGGCTTCGAGGCGTCGCGGTAGGAGGCGAAGGCCCCGCTCGCGCACTGCTGGCCCACCAGCCAGTCCACCGACTTCACGGCCGGGGTCACCAGCTCGATCCGCTGGGCGAGGAAGGCCATCGACTGGCGCCACACCCCGTCGTACGTCGGGTCCTTGGTCCCGTACAGCCCCGCCGGGAGGGCGGGCGCCGAGGGGGAGGGGGTGGGACTCGGTGCGGCGAGCGCCGTCGGGGCGGCCGCTCCACAGAGCACGGCGGTGATCGCGAGCGCTGCCGCGCGGCGGCGTACGGACATGACGGACTGGGCCTCTCGAACGGGTGTCCCCTGCCGGGCGGAACCGGGCGCGCGGGAAAGGTCCGGCGCCGGATTCGCACCGGCTTCCCCCTGTACGGGCAGGATGACGAGTCACTCACTCTACCGGGGCGGTCCGCGCCCCCTCCGGGCGGACGGCCGCATCCCCTGGCCGTGAGGGCTTCCCAGCAGGTCAGAGCCCGTGCCAGACTCCGGCGGGGTCACATGGGCGCCCGCCCGTGGGCAGGAACGACCGGGTGGGAAGCATCAGTGCGCACAAGAGGTACGGCGGCCGCGGCCGCCGCTGTGGCCGGATTCATGACGATGACGGGCTGCGGCATCGTCGGGGACAGTGAGGCCGTGCCGACGGCCTCCCCGGTGCCCATACTCCCGTACACCAAGGAGACGGCGACCGCGGAGATAGTGTCCCTCGCCCGGGCCGGCGGACTCCCGGACGGGGACACCTCCGCGTCCGGGCTGCCGAAGGGCGACTGGCAGAAGTGCGTGGCGCCCTGGATGGGCGAGGCGCCGGCGACCGAGGCCGCCGGCGCGTTCGACGCGACGGTGATGCGGTTGCGGCAGCACGACTGGGAGATCGTCTCCAGTCACGCCGAGAAGGACGTGACCTACCGCACCCTCGCCAAGCGGGGCTGGAAGCTCTTCGCCAGGCACTACACGATGAAGGGCTTCGGCCCCGACCAGATCGTGTCCCTCACCGCCGTCGAGGACGGCTGCGATCTGCCCGGGCAGATCAGGGGCGACTACGAGGACCCGGCCTGAGAGCCTGTCGGGTGACCTCTGATCGGGCGGTCACGCCCCGGCACGCACGCTTCCCGCGTTGCCGAAATGCCCTAGTAGCTCCGCTACGAGGACACTCCGGCGCCTTGGAGCACGCACCGGACCGCGCCCACTTTCCGATCGAAGGCCACCCGACAGGCTCTGAGAGCCCGAGCGGTCAGGCGCGGCAGTCCGAGTCGGCCGAGCCCGTCAGGCCTGACAGCCCGAGTCCGCGATCACGAAGTAACCGGTGGGCGACTCCCGGAGCGTGTGGGTGACAAACACGTTGTAGAGCCCCATGTTCTGCTCCGAACCGTTCGCATAGACATAACCGCCCGATGTGTGCGCCCGGCCCGCCGTGACGTGCGCGTAGTTCGTGGCGGTGAAGCACCGGGCGGGCGCGGTGCCGCCCGACGTCGTCGCGGTGACAGCCGCGGAGGCGGCCCCCGCGGTACCCCCCGAGTCGGCGGCGGACACGGTGTAGCGGTAGGAGGTGCCGGCCTTCAGACCGGTGTCCGTGTACGAGGCGGAGGTGGTCGTGGCCACCTTGGCGCCGTCGCGGTACACGAGGTAGGAGGCCGCCGACCCGACGGTGTTCCACGTCAGCGACGCGCTGCTGTCCGTGACCCCGGCGACCTTCAGCCCGGTGGGGGCGGGGAGCCCGTTCCCACCGCCGGGCGTGTCCTTGTCCAGCCCCCAGAACACGCCCGTGTGGTACGTCGAGCAGATGGTGTTCAGGAAGTACGCGGCCGTCGACCCGCACTGCTCCGTGCCCGAACCCGGGCCCACGGGCAGGCCGTGCCCCATGCCGGACACCGAGAAGGTCTCCACCGCGGGCTGCCCGGACGCGTCGTTGTAGACGCTCCGGGTGGTGCTGCCCGGCAGGCTCTGGGTGCTGGACGGGGTCTGGCCGATCCCCCAGACGTCGGTCCATTGGTCGCGCAGTGCCGTGGCGTTGGCGGGGTAGACCGTGTAGTCGGAAGTGCCCTGCCAGATCGCGACCCTGGGCCACGGGCCGGTCCAGCCCGGGTAGGAGCCGCGGACCTTGTCGCCCCACTGCGCGGGCGTCAGCTTCTGGGGCCCGGTCTGACATCCGGAGGCGGCCGCCTGGCTGGTGGCACACTGCGCGGGCAGCCCCGACGCCACGGAGCCGCCCGCGAAGACGTCCGGGTAGGCGGCCAGCAGGTCGGCGGTCATCCCGCCGCCCGCCGAGAGCCCGGTGACGTAGACGCGGCGGCCGTCGGAGCCGTACGTCTGCTTCGCGTACTCGACCATCTGCACGACGGACGCGGCCTCGCCCCTGCCCCGGGTGCTGTCGGCGGGGTCGAACCAGCCGAAGCACGACAGCGCGTTGTTCGCCGATGTGGTCTGCGGGAAGACCACGTCGAAGCCCCACAGGTCGGCGTACTTGGGCCAGCCGGAGTTGGTGTAGTAGGCGTTCGCCGTCTGGGTGCAGCCGTGCAGGGCGACGACCAGCGGCCGCCCCGCGGGCACGTTGTCGGGCGTGTACGCGAACATCTGCAGGTTGCCGGGGTTCGAGCCGAAGCCGGTGACCTGCTGGAGGCCGGCGGCGGCCGTGTCCGCGGGAGCGGCGGAAGCGGGGGCGGGGTTCACGGCGAGCAGCGCCAGGACGGCGAGGGGAGCGGCGCGGCGCAGCAGGCGTCGCAGGAGCGGCGGGCGGGGGTTCGGTGGGCGCACGGTGGGGCCTCCCTGGTCGGACGTGCGGATGCTGCCGGAACCTATGAGCCGGGGGCGGCGCCGCCCATGTGGCAGGCGGCCACCCGCCGCCCGCCGCTGTGTGCGGCGCTCCCCTTGCGCCGGTCTCCGCCCCACGGGCACGGCCCGGAGCGCCCGGCCGCCCGCTCCTGGCCCGTACGCCCGCACCATGTACGCCGCCACCATGCCGTCGCCCGGGGGTGTGTGCACTGACCCCGTGTGATGCAGGCGGCTACGTCCTTACGGTGACGCCCATGCAGACTTCCCGGACCCCGCAGTACGAACCTCCCGCCCCCTCCCCCCTCGCCGGGCGCACCGCCCTGGTCACCGGGGCCGCGAGCGGCATCGGACTCGCCTGCGCACAGGCGCTCGCCGCCGCCGGTGCGCACGTGCACGTGGTGGACAAGGAGGGTGAGGCCGCCAGGAGTCTGGCCGAGAGGATCGGCGGGACGGCCTGGGTGGCCGACCTCTCCGTGGCCGAGGCGGTGGACGCGCTGCCCGCCGACGCCGACATCGTCGTCAACAACGCGGGACTCCAGCACGTGGCCCCCGTGCACGAGTTCCCCCCGGACCGCTTCACACTGATCCACCGCGTCATGGTGGAAGCACCGTTCCGCATCTTGCGCCGTACGCTCCCGGGGATGTACGAACGCGGCTGGGGCCGCGTGGTCAACATCTCGTCCGTACACGGGCTGCGCGCCAGTCCCTACAAGTCGGCCTACGTCTCGGCCAAGCACGCACTGGAGGGGCTCAGCAAAGTGGTCGCACTCGAAGCGGCGCCGCACGGCGTGACGAGCAACTGCGTCAATCCCGGCTACGTCCGCACACCGCTGGTCGAGAACCAGATCGCGGACCAGGCCCGCAGCCACGGCATCTCCGAGCAGGAGGTGGTCGGCAAGGTGCTCCTGGAGCGCAGCGCCCTCAAGTCCCTGATCGAGCCGGACGACGTGGCCGGTGCCGTCCTGTGGCTGTGCGGCCCGGGAACGTCCCACATCACCGGAAGCTCGCTGGCCATGGACGGCGGCTGGACCGCCAACTGACACCCGACCGCCCGCAAGCCGGAAGAACGATGTCCGCCCATGTCTGAACCCTCCCCCTCCGCCGCGCCCCTGATGGCCCGCCTCCTCGACCTGCTGGCCGACGACGCCCCGGCCGAGGAACTGGGCGCCGTCACCTCACGGGCGCGGGCCGCCGGCGTGCCCGCCGCCGAACTGGCCGAGGTGGAGAGGGCGGCCGCCACCGCGCTGCGGATCAGGAGCGCCCTGCGCCAGCACCGGCGCAGGGAACTCCAGCTCACCGCGCTCTTCGACACGGCGGGCGACCTGGCCGCCTCCAGGGACCTGGACGACGTCCTCAAGGCGATCGTACGGCGGGCCAGGATGCTGCTGGGCACCGACACCGCCTACCTCACGCTCCCCGACGAGGAGGCCGGGGACACCTACATGAGGGTGACCGACGGGTCGGTGTCCGTGCTGTTCCAGCGACTCCGGCTCGAACTGGGCGAAGGCCTCGGCGGGCTCGTGGCGCAGACCGCGAGTCCTTACGCGACCCCCGACTACCGCACGGACGAACGCTTCCGCCACACCTCCAACATCAACGCCGGTGTGCTGGACGAAGGACTCGTCGCGATCCTCGGCGTCCCCCTGCTGCTCGGCTCCAGCCGCGGCGGCACGGGCAAGGTCATCGGCGTGCTCTTCGCGGCCGACCGCGCGGCGCGGGTCTTCAGCCCCGACGAGGTGGCCCTGCTCTGCTCGCTCGCCGCGCACGCCGCGATCGCCATCGACACCGCCCGGGCCCTGGACGACACCAGGAGCGCGCTGGCGGAGCTCGCCGGGGCGAACGCCGAACTGGCCGAGGCGAACGCCGCCGTACGCGCGCACTCGGCGGCCATGCAGCGGGCCGAGGAGGCCCACGACCGGCTCACCGACCTGGTGCTCCGCGGCGGTGACGTGAGCGACGTCGCCGTGTCGGTCGCCGGGCTGCTGGAGTGGCCCTTGACCATCCACGACCCGGGCGGGCGCCCACTCGCCGCCGTGCGGCCCGACGGCTCGGGGTTCGCCGCCGACAGCATGGACGCGGGCTGGCTCGACGGGGCCGCCGAGGAGTCCCGTCGCGGGGCGAGGGCGGTGCAGCGCGACGACCGGTGGATCTGCGCCGTCCTGGCGGGCCAGGAACTCCTCGCCAGCCTCGTGCTGCACCGGCCGGACCGGCTCGACGACTCCGACCGGCGGCTCTTCGAACGCGCCGCCGTCGTCACCGGCCTCCTCCTGCTGCTGCGCCGCACGGTCGCCGAGACCGAGAACCGGATACGGGGCGAGCTGATCAGTGACCTGCTCGGCGACCCGGAGCGCGACCCCGCCGGACTGGTGGAGCGCGGCCGGCGACTGGGCATCGACCTCGACCGGCCCCACCTGCTGCTGGTGGCGGAGGCCGCCGCCCGCGAGAAGCTCGGCGGCGCGGCCATGCGGTATCTCTTCGGCGGCGACATCCACGGGGTGAGCGCCGAGCACGCGGGCACGGTCGTGCTGCTGATCGACTGCGAAGGCCGCTCCACCGCCGATGCCGGGGACGCCGCGCGTGCGGCGGCGGCGCAGCTCGGACACCTCGTCCAGGCCCCTGTGACCGTCGCCGGGACGGGCCCCGCCCAAGGCGCCCGCGCACTCGCCGCCGCCTACGCGGAGGCCGCCCGCTGCCTGCGGGCCATGCGTGTGCTGGGACGGGAGGGCGAGGGCGCCTGCGTCGACGAACTCGGCTTCCTGGGCGTCGTGCTGGGCAACGCGAAGGACGTGGACGGCTTCGTGACCGCCGTGCTGGGCCCCCTCCTCCGGTACGACGAGCGGCGCGGCACCCATCTCGTACGGACGCTCCGGGCCTACTTCGGCGCGGGCGGCAGCCTCATCCGCGCCAAGGACGAACTGCACGTGCACGTCAACACGGTGGTGCAGCGCCTCGACCGCATCCAGGTGCTGCTCGGCCGCGACTGGAACGAGCCCGACCGGGCCCTGGAGCTGCAGCTCGCCCTGAGACTGCATCTGCTGTCGGGCGGCCGGGACGGCTGAGGCAGTACCCGCCCGGCCCGGACGGGAACTGCCGCCACACGGTCAGCGTGCCGCCTCCAGCAGGGACCGGGCCACCTCAGCGGCCCCCTTGTCGCCCGTCAGCACGGTGTAGTGGTTGACCCCGTCGACGCACAAGGCCCGGACGCCGGTGCCGGGCTGCCCCGCCGCCGCGAGCCGGGCCTCGTCGTACAGCCCCTGCTCCTCGTTCATCAGCCCGCGCTCCGCCCACAACAGCACCGCCGGGTGCGGGAGTTCGTGTGCGGCCTTGAGCACCTCGTCCTGGAACAGCCCCACGCCGTCCGTGCGCACCGCCTCCAGGAGGCAGCTGGAGCGCATCGCGGGCTCCTCGCCCGTCAGGTCCCGCTGGATGTAGGCGTCCACCTCCGGCGACCACGCGTCGCCGCCGAACGCGGGGTGGGCCTCCCAGAACGACCGGTAGGCGTCCCGGTCGGTGAACGTCATCGACAGGCGGTCCATGGCCGGGCCGATCACCGCCGTCATCAGCTCGTCGGCCGAGAGGTGGGTGGGCGCGGGGAAACCGAACCCGCCGTCGACCAGGACCAGTTCGCCGAAGCGCTCCGGGTGGCGTACGGCGGCGAGCGCCGCGACGAACGCGCCCATGGAGTGGCCGGCCAGCACCACCCCGTCGAGCCCCAGCCATTCGGCGAGGACGGCGGCGTCGTCCGCGTGCGCGGCGATGCCGTACGGACCGGGCAGTCCCGCACTGGCGGCCCGGCCGCGCAGGTCTGGGGCGACCAGGGTGGCGCGGCCGTCCAGGTGACGGGCGACCGCGGCCCACGAGAGCGCGTTGGCCGTGATGCCGTGCAGAGCCACGATCACGGGAGCGGCTCCCGGGTCACGGGCGGGCCAGCGCAGCGCGGCCATCTCGCCCCCCGCCACAGGGACGCGTATCTCCTCGTACGGGATCATCGTTTCTCCTCACGGGACCGGCGCAGACGGGACGGCAGGCGGGCCAGGCCGCCCGGCAGCAGGTGTACCACGGCCACGAACAGCACCCCGAGCAGGAACAGCGGCTGGGAGAGCGGCACGCGCAGGACCGCGGGCAGGTCGGCCACGGCGCCCGACCCCGCCAGGTCGCCGAGCCGGTGGTCGGCCCAGGTGTAGAGGATGCCGCCGACCATCGGGCCCCAGCGGGTGCCCGATCCGCCGAGCACCACCATCACGAGCAGCGACAGGGTGAAGTCCGAGGTCGTGGTCTGGGGGGTCGAGCCGCCGGTGAGCAGCAGGTGCACGAGCCCGCCGACCGCCGCCAGGGCCCCGGCCAGCACGAAGGCCGTCAGCTTGAAGCCGTACGGCTTCAGGCCCAGCACCTCGACCCGGCGCTCGTTCTCCTTGATGCCCTCCCAGACACGGCCGGTGGGTGAGCGCACCGCCCACCGGACCACGGCCAGGGTGAGGACGAGGTAGGCGAGGGTGATCCAGTAGAGGTTCGCGGTGTTGTCGATTCCGACCAGCCAGGACGGCAGGAGCTCGGCCGGGGCGGCCCGGCCCTCCTCACCGCCGGTGAGGCCGCCCGGGTTGCGTGAGACGAGGATCGAGCCGGCCTGGGCGAAGGCGAGCGTCACCATCGAGAAGCCGATGCCGGTGACCCGCAGGCTCACCGACCCCAGGACGAGGGCGAGCGCGACGCCGAAGCACAGTCCCAGCACGGCCGCGAGCGCGAACGGCAGCCCGGCCTCCAGCAGGAGCATGTTCGTGGCGTAGCTGCCCGCCGCGAAGTACAGGGCGTGCCCGAAGGAGAGCAGACCCGTCCGGCCGAGCAGCAGGTCGTACCCCGTGGCGAGGGCGCCGAACAGCAGGCAGGTGGCGAGGAGTTGCAGGGACCCCGGGCTGCCGAGAGGGCCGTCCAGCAGACCGGGCACGGGGAGCGCGCTGTAGGGCGCGACGGCCAGCAGCACGAGGACACCGGCCGGCCACCAGTGCAGCAGCCGGGTCCTGGGCGGCGCCGGCGCGGTGGTGACCGCGGCGGGTGCGGGTGTGGTGGCGGTGCTCACGCGAGCCTCCCGGTCAGTCCGCGCGGCCGGATCAGCAGCAGCGCGGCGAGCAGGACGACGACCGCCAGGTCGCCGAGGCCCGCTGCGGTGTAGTAGTTGGCGAACTGCTGGACCAGGCCGATGACGACGGCCGCCACTGCGGCGCCGGTCACCGAGCCCATGCCGCCGGTGACCACGACGACGAACGCGAAGATCAGCAGCGAGGTGCCCTGCCGGGGGTCGACCGACCCGAAGTACAGCCCGCCGAGCGCCCCGCCGAGCGCGGCCACGCAGCCGCCGATCGCGAAGACCAGGGTGAACGCCTTGCGGACGTCGATGCCCAGCGCCGTCACCATCGCGCGGTCCTCGACCCCGGCCCGTACGACGAGGCCGTGCCGGGTCCGGCCGAGGAACACCCGCAGCGCGACGAGGACGAGGAGCGCCGCCGCGATCAGCACCAGCCGGTTGACGGGCACTTCGGCGCCCAGCAGCCCGAAGGTGCCGGACAGGGCCTCGGGCCCCGGGAACGTCCGGGCGTCCGAACCCCAGATGCCGGACAGCAGGGCGGGCACGGCGAGACCCACTCCGACCGTCGCGAGCACCTGCTCGCGCGGCCGGGTGTAGAGCGGGCGGACGACGGCCAGTTCGAGGACCACGGCGGCCAGCGTGCCCACCGCCGTACCGAACAGGACGGCCAGGGCGAAGCCCCAGCCGCCGGGCCCCGCGCCCGGCAGATTGCCGGACGCGGCCCACCAGGTGCCGTACGCACCGATGGAGAGCAGCGCCCCGTGGGCGAAGTTGAGCACGTCCATCAGGCCGAATATCAGCGAGAGGCCCGACGCGATGAGGAAGTAGAGCGCCCCCAGACCGAGTCCGGTCATGGTGAGCAGCACGATGGTGGACATCAGGAATCCGCCTCCGCGGTGTGTGTGGCGAGCGGGCCGCGGCCCACGCCGAGCAGTTCGCGCGTGGCCCGCGCGTCGCCCAGCAGCGCGGCCGCGTCGCCCCGGTGGGCCGTCCTGCCGTCGGCGAGCACCACACACCGCAGGGCGAGCCGGCGTACGACGGCGAGGTTCTGCTCGACCAGGAGGACGGGGACCGCCTCGGCGGCGCGCTCCAGGACCTGGGCCACCTCGGTGACCACCTTGGGCGCCAGGCCCTTGGTCGGCTCGTCGGCGATGATCAGCCGGTTGCCGTTGAGCAGGGTCCGCCCGATGGCCACCATCTGCTGCTGGCCGCCGGACAGGGTGCCGGCCAACTGCGCCTCACGACGCTTCAGTTCGGGGAAGAGTTCATGGACCAGGCCGTACGCCGGCCCGTCCGCGCCGCGGCGTTCCGCCAGGCGCAGGTTCTCGGCGACCGTGAGGCCCGCGAAGATCCCCCGGTCCTCGGGGGCGTAACCGATGCCGCGGCGGACCAGGGTGTGGGTGGCCATCCCCACGGTCTCCTCGCCGTCGAGGCGCACGCTCCCCGCGCGCGGCACGAGACCGAGGATGCCGCGCACGGTCGTGGTCTTGCCCGCCCCGTTGCGGCCGAGCAGCGCGGTCACGCCGTGACGCGCCACCTCCAGGTCCACACCGTGCAGGATGTGCCGGCCGCCGATGAGTACACGCAGGTCCCGCACGGCGAGCAGGGCGGGTTCGGGTGTCGTCACAGTCCCTCCCCGAGGTAGGCCTGCTGGACGACCGGGTCGGCCGTCACCGCCCCGGGGGTGTCCAGGGCCAGCAGGCTGCCGTGGTGCATCACCGCGAGCCGGTCCGCGAGACCCAGCAGGACGTCCATGTGGTGCTCGACCATGAGCACGGTGCGGCCCTCCTCCCGGTGCAGGGTGCGGATCAGCTCGGTGAGGACCGGCACCTCCTCGGCGCTCACCCCGGCCATCGGCTCGTCGAGCAGCATCAGCCGGGGCTCGCCCACCAGCAGCACCGCGAGCTCCAGCTTCCGCTTCTCACCGTGCGAGAGCTCGGCCGCCGTGGCCCCGGCGCGGTGGCCGAGCCCGGTGCGCTCCAGCACCCCGGCCACCTCGGCGGGGTAGGAGGAGGCCCGCCGCCACAGCCGGTGCGATCCGCCGTGTGCGGCCTGCGCTGCCAGCCTCACGTGCTCGGCCACCGTCATTCCCGGCCAGAGGCTGGAGGTCTGGAACGTGCGGCCGATCCCGCGCCGCGCCCGGGTGTGCACGGGCGTGTCCGTCAGGTCCGTGCCGTCCAGCGTGAGGGTGCCCGCGGTGGGCCGGACGATCCCGCTGATCAGGTTGAACAGGGAGGTCTTGCCCGCCCCGTTGGGACCGATGAAGGCGAGGAACTCGCCCTCCCGGACATCGAGGGTGACGTCCTCGACGATGGTCGCTCCGCCGATTCGCCAGCCCAGGCCGTCCAGTCGAAGCACCGGGGCGCCGGTGCGCGTCCCCTCGTCCCGCGCGGTGGCGGAGCCGGTCGCCGTCACGGGTCAGCCCGCCGACGGCTTCACGGGCGGTGCCACCGAGTCGGCCGGCTGAGTGCTGACCAGCTCGGGCAGGGCGGTGGCGCCGGCGCCCTTCAGCCTGGCCACGAACATCGGCTGCACCAGCGCGTGGTCCTCGGCCCGGATCTGCTCCTTGCCCTTCACCCCGTCGAAGCTCCAGCCCTCCAGGGCCTTCACCATGGCGGCGGTGTCGGTGGCGCCGCCCTCCTCGACCGCGCGCACCACCATCTGCGCCGCGGTGAAGCCGTCGGGGGTGAACAGGTCGGGGGTGCCGCCCGCCTTCTCGACGCGGTCGAGCATGGCCTTCTCCACGGCGTTGCCACCGCCCGCGCCGGGGAAGTAGTGCGCCAGGAAGGAGACCTTCGCGCCCGCCTTCCCGAACACGGGGTACGAGGCGGTGCCGGCCAGACCCGTGACGACCTTGCCGGCCTTCAGCACGCCCTGCTGGTCCAGCGCCGTCCACAGGGCGGGTGCGGTCGCACCGGCCCAGGCGACGAAGACCAGGTCGGGCCCGCCGGCCTTGACCTGCCGGGCGAAGGGCGTCAGGTCGGTGGCGCTGGGCGGGGCCAGGACCGATCCCACCGTCGCCCCCCGGGCGCCCAGGACCGCCTTGACGGCCGCGACGTTGGCCTGCCCGAAGGTGGAGTCCTGCGCGAGGACGGTGACCTTCTTGCCCTTGGGGTCCCCGAGCATGGTGCCCGCGGTGAGGATGTCCTGGTAGGACTGCCGGCCCGAGCGGAAGGTGTAGTCGTTGACCCCGGTCAGGGCGTCCGTGGCGGCCGGGCCGTTGACATACAGCACCTTGTTCTGGGCGGCGAGCGGGGCCATCTGGAGGGCCACGCCGGAGTCGGTGGTGCCCGCCAGCACCTTGTAGCCCTTGCCGATCAGGTTCTTCGCCGCGGACACCGCCTTGCCGGGGTCCCCCGCGTCGTCCTGCTCGGTGACCTCGATCCGGTGGCCGCCCGCCTTGCCGGTGCCCTTCGTGGCGTAGTCGAGGCCCGCCATGAACCCGTCGCGGTACTGCTTGCCGTAGGCGGCGAGGAGCCCCGTACGGGAGTAGACGAGGCCCACCTTCACGCTGTCGTCGCCGCCCTTGCCGGACGAGGTCTCGCTGCCCGCCTGCCCGGCTGCGGTGCAGCCCGCCATGAGCAGACCCGCGGCGCAGAGCGCGGTCGCGGTCAGGGTTCTTCTCCGTACGGTGCCTACGGCTCTGCGACGCATGATGACCGGCTCCTCGGCGTGGTTCGGGTGATGTCGGCCGACCGTACGAACACCGGGGCGCCGTCGACATGGTGCAGGGCACCTCACCTCGGCGGGTGCCGGTGTGCGTGCCGCACATGGGCACGCCTCAGCGCGCGTCCGCCGTGCGGCCGATCAGCCCGCACACCGTCTCGATGTCCCCTTTCACCTGGGCGATCGACTCACGCCCCGAAAGCCAGGTGATCAGGGCCGAGTGCCAGGTGTGCCCGATGACGCGCACCACGGACAACTGCTCCTGCGTCGGGTCCTCCACCCCCATGGCGTCCAGCACGATCGCGGTGGTCAGCCTGGACACGGCATCGACCTCCGGGCTCACCCCGCGATCGGCGAAGGTCAGCGCCCGCACCATGGCGTCGGCCAGATGCGGATCGCGCTGGAGCGCGCGGAAGGCGCGCATCAGGGTCTCGGCGACCCGCCGGCCGGCGTCGTCGCCCGCGGGTGGGCGCCTGCGCAGGGTGATCTGCAACTTCTGGAGCTGGTCGTGCATCACCGCGACCAGGAGATGGACCTTGGAGGGGAAGTAGCGGTACAGCGTGCCCAGGGCGACCCCGGCGGCGTCGGCGACCTCGCGCATCTGCACCGCCTCGAAGCCGCCCCGTCCGGCCAGCTGGGCGCCGGCCTGGAGGATGCGGCGGCGGCGGGCCTCCTGGCGATCCGTCAGGGGACTGGCTGCAGGCCTGGCTTCCGCTGTCATCTGCCCCGTCCAAGAAGGGAGAACCGGTTACCTGTCCGGCCGGCCGCCGGTTTCCGGGCGCACACGGACGGCCAGGGCGGCCGTCGTGGCGTGAATCACCTGATCCGGCCGTCACACAGACGCTACCTGCCGGTAGATTCGGTGCCTGTTGAACGAACGAGTCTGAAACTTGTTCTAGATTAGCGCGACCGGTTACGCTCCGGCGAAAACGCAGTGACGAAGGGGGCCGAGTGTGACCGCTGAGGCCATAGAGACAGGCCCCTTCGCGGGCGGTGGCGTGTCGGGTGCCGACGGTGACCGGCCGTTGCGTATCGCACTCCTGACCTACAAGGGCAACCCCTTCTGCGGCGGCCAGGGCGTCTACGTCCGCCACCTCGGCCGTGAACTCGCCCGGCTCGGCCACAGCGTCGAGGTGATCGGCGCGCAGCCCTACCCCGTACTCGACGAGGGTGTCCCGCTCACCGAGCTGCCGAGCCTGGACCTCTACCGCCAGCCCGACCCGTTCCGCACCCCCGGACGCGGTGAGTACCGGGACTGGATCGACGCCGCCGAGGTCGCCACCATGTGGACCGGTGGCTTCCCGGAGCCGCTCACCTTCAGTCTGCGGGCGCGCCGCCATCTCCTCGCCCGGCGCGGCGACTTCGACGTCGTGCACGACAACCAGACGCTCGGCTACGGCCTGCTGGGCGACCTCGGCGCCCCCCTCGTCACCACGATCCACCACCCCATCACGGTGGACCGGCAACTCGACCTGGGGGCCGCCGAGTCCAGGCGGCGGCGCCTCTCCGTGCGCCGCTGGTACGCCTTCACGCGGATGCAGAAGCGGGTCGCCCGCCGCCTGCCGTCCGTCCTCACCGTCTCCGGCTCCTCCCAGCAGGAGATCGTCGAGCACCTCGGAGTGCGCCGGGACCGCGTCCACGTCGTGCACATCGGGGCCGACACCGACCTCTGGTCGCCCGACCCGTCGGTCGCCGAGATCCCCGGGCGGATCGTCACCACCTCCAGTGCCGACGTCCCGCTCAAGGGCCTCGTGCACCTCGTCGAGGCACTCGCCAAGCTCCGGACCGAGAACCCGCGCGCGCACCTCGTGGTCGTCGGCAAGCGGGCCGAGGACGGGCCCGTCGCCCAGGCCATCGAGCGCTACGGGCTGAGGGACGCGGTGGAGTTCGTCAAGGGCATCAGCGACGCCGAACTCGTCGACCTGGTCCGCAGCGCCGAAGTCTCCTGCGTCCCCTCGCTGTACGAGGGCTTCTCGCTGCCCGCGGCCGAGGCCATGGCCACCGGTACCCCGCTGGTCGCCACCACCGGCGGCGCGATCCCCGAGGTCACGGGGCCCGACGGGCAGACCTGCCTCGCCGTGCCGCCCGGCGACGCGGGCGCCCTCGCCGCCGCGCTCGGCCGGCTCCTCGGAGACAGTGAACTCCGCGCCCGCCTCGGCCAGGCGGGCCGCGCCCGGGTGCTGGCCAACTTCACCTGGGCCCGCGCCGCTCTCGGCACCGTCGACCTGTACCGTCAGTCGATCGCCGCCCGGGGAGCCCGCAGGTGAGCGCCCCCGCGGCTCCCGGAACCCGTACCTCCGACCTCGAAGGCAGGCCCTCGTGCTGACCGTCGACTTCACCCGCTTCCCGCTCGCCGCCGGCGACCGGGTGCTCGATCTGGGCTGCGGCGCCGGCCGGCACGCCTTCGAGTGCTACCGGCGCGGTGCCCAGGTGGTGGCCCTCGACCAGAACGCCGAGGAGATCCGCGAGGTCGCGAAGTGGTTCGCCGCGATGAAGGAGGCCGGGGAGGCCCCCGAGGGCGCGACCGCGACCGCGATGGAGGGCGACGCGCTCAACCTGCCCTTCCCCGACGAGTCCTTCGACGTGGTGATCATCTCCGAGGTCATGGAGCACATCCCCGACGACAAGGGCGTACTCGCCGAGATGGTCCGCGTGCTGAGGCCCGGCGGCCGGATCGCGGTCACCGTGCCCCGCTACGGCCCCGAGAAGGTCTGCTGGGCCCTCTCCGACGCGTACCACGAGGTCGAGGGCGGTCACATCCGGATCTACAAGGCGGACCAGCTGCTCGGCCGCATCCGCGAGGCGGGACTCAAGCCCTACGGCACCCACCACGCGCACGCCCTGCACAGCCCCTACTGGTGGCTGAAGTGCGCCTTCGGGGTGGACAACGAGAAGGCCCTTCCGGTGCGCGCTTACCACAAGCTCCTCGTCTGGGACATCATGAAGAAGCCCCTGGCCACCCGGGTCGCCGAGCAGCTGCTCAACCCGGTCGTCGGCAAGAGCTTCGTGGCGTACGCGACCAAGCCGCACCTTCCCAGGGCCGAGGCGTGAGCACACCCGAGCAGACCGAACACCTGGTCCTGCCGGGCGTCCTCACCGCCGCACAGGCCGCCGAGACGGTGGCCGCGCTGCTCGCCGTGCAGCGGGAGGACGGGGCGCTGCCCTGGTTCCGCGGTCATCACCTCGACCCCTGGGACCACACCGAGGCCGCCATGGCCCTCGACGCGGCAGGCGAGCACGAGGCCGCCGCCCGGGCCTACGAGTGGCTGGCCCGCAACCAGAACGACGACGGCTCCTGGTACGCCGCGTACCAGGACGGTGACCCGTACCGGCCCACCGACCTCGGACGCGAGAGCAACTTCTGCGCGTACGTGGCCGTCGGCGTCTGGCACCACTACCTGGCCACCGGCGACGACGCCTTCGTCGACCGGATGTGGCCGACGGTCTACGCGGCGACGGAGTTCGTGCTGCGGCTCCAGCAGCCCGGCGGGCAGATCGGCTGGAAGCGCGAGGCGGACGGCACGCCCGTCACCGACGCCCTGCTGACCGGCTCCTCCTCGGTCCACCAGGCGCTGCGCTGCGCTCTGGCCCTGGCCGAGCAGCGTGAGGAACCGCAGCCCGACTGGGAGCTGGCGGCCGGGGCGCTCGGCCACGCGATCCGCAGCCACCCCGAGCGCTTCCTGGACAAGAGCCGCTACTCGATGGACTGGTACTACCCGGTCCTCGGCGGCGCGGTCACCGGCGCCGAGGCGACGCGGAGGATCCAGGAGGGCTGGGACCGCTTCGTGGTCCCCGGACTCGGAGTGCGCTGCGTGCTGCCCAACCCCTGGGTGACGGGCGGGGAGAGCTGCGAACTCGCCCTGGCCCTCTGGGTGACTGGGGAGTCGGACCGGGCGCTGGAGGTCCTCCAGTCCATCCAGCACCTGCGTGCCGAGGGCGGCCTGTACTGGACCGGATACGTCTTCGAGGGCGAGAAGGCCATCTGGCCGGAGGAGCTCACCACCTGGACGGCCGGCTCCCTGCTCCTCGCGGTGGCCGCGCTCGGCGGGGACGAGGCGACCACCGCGGTCTTCAGCGGCGAGCGCCTGCCGGCGGGACTCGAACCGGACTGCTGCCACTGAGGGTTACTCCACCGGGGCCCGGTCGTTCCGGGCTCGTGGCGACATGAGCCCTGGCCTCTCGTGGGGACCGGGTCCTGCTCGGTCTGCACGAGAGGCCAGGGCCGCCGGCCACGGGTCAGCGACGGACCCGGCCCGCCACGGCGTGCCCGATGAAGAGGTAGACGACGGCGGCCAGACCGTAGCCGGCGACGACTCGCGCCCAGGCCTTGTCGAAGGTGAACAGGTCGTACGACCATCCGGCCAGCCAGTTGGCCGAGTCGTGGACGAACTGCACCAGTTCGTTGCCACGGTTGGCATCGAGCAGGTACATCAGGATCCACAGGATGAGGATGAACGCCATGACGTCCGCGATGATGGCTATGACCCGCGCGGCGGTACTGCTTCCTGAGCCTCTTCTTGTTGACATGCACTCCTGATTGCCACTCCGCCATGGGTGAAACCCGTACGGCGGGCACCGGGTGGCGGGCCCTCCCGCCTGACCGGCTGACGACCGGCCGGAAATCCGGCTGAACCTGCTCGGCCCAGCCCTTAGGGTGCGGGGATGAGCCCTCTTACGCACGCGCGCTACTGCGAGGAAATCCTTTTCCAGACCGACCTGTTGAGAGATCTCGTCAAGGATGCGGACCTGACCGCGCGGGTCCCCACCTGCCCCGACTGGAACCTGCGCGAGCTGGTCGTCCACGTCGGCGGCGCGCACCGCTGGACCGGTGAGATCGTGCGCACCCGGGCTGCCGGCGAACTCCCGGACGACGGGGTGCCCGGCAGCGACGGCCCGGCCTCCGGCGACGCGGCCGCACTGGACGCCTGGCTCGCCGAGGGTGCCGCCGCGACCGTCGACGCCCTGCGTGAGGCCGGTCCGGACACGGAGGTCTGGACGTGGGCGTGGGAGCGCCGCACCGCCTTCTGGGCCCGCCGCATGGCCCACGAGACCGCGGTGCACCGGGCGGACGCCGCGGCGGCCGTGGGCCAGGACTTCGAGGTGGCGCCGGACCTGGCCGCCGACACGATCACCGAGTGGCTGCAGATCGTCTCCTTCGCCCAGGCCGAAGGAGACCCCGAAGCGGCCGAACTCCGGGGAGGCGGAAGGTCATTGCACCTGCACGCCACGGACGCGCCGGACGCGGAATGGCTGATCGAGTTCGGCGAGGACGGCTTCACCTGGCGCCATGCCCACGCGAAGGCGACGGTGGCTCTGCGCGGCCCGCTGACCGAGCTGATGCTCGCGTTCAACCGCCGGCGTAAGCCGGACGAGGGCGGGTTGGAAGTGCTGGGCGACCGGGGTCTGCTGGACTTCTGGCTGGAGAGGTCGTCGTTCGGCTGAGAAGCCCGTCCGGGCCGGGACCACCGGTCCGGGAACGGCAGCGGCCCCCGCCCGGAGGCGGGGGCCACTTGCTCGCGACGGATCAGCCGCGCTGGATGCCCGTGGTGTCCTGGAGCAGGCCACGACGGCCGTCCTGCGTTTGGGCGATGAGCCCGGGACCACGCTGCTCGACCGCGAGGTACCACGTGCCGGGGGCGAGTTCCGCGATCGGGCCGGAGGCGCCGTCCTCGCCGAACAGCGGGCGTGCGACCGGCACCGCGAACCAGAACGGCGTGAAGTCACCCGCCGGTGCTCCACCGTCCTGGTGTGCCTGCGGAGCGGCAGCCTGGTGCTGCTCCGGCTGACCGGGCTGCGCCTGCTGCGCGCCGTAGGGCTGCGGCTGGCCCGGCTGCCCGCCGAACTGCTGCTGGCCCGGGTAGCCGTACCCCTGGCCCGGCTGCTGGCCGTACGCCGCCTGTACGCCCTGCGCCGCAGGACGGGGAGCGCCCATGAGAGGGGCCTTCAGCGCGGGGACCAGCGGAGTGGCGACCGCCGCGCCGGCCAGCACGAGGGCGGCGAGCAGGCCGAGGATCAGGCCGGCGCCCGCGTCGGGGACGTCGATGATCGTCCAGAACGCCGTCCACAAGGAGAAGACGGTGAACGCGGCGCCGAACTGGCCGAGTTCGAAACCGGCGATCTTGCGGCCCGGCATGGCGCGGCTGACGATCAGCAGCGCTGCGCCGATGATGCCGGCCACGTAGATGCCCATCAGTACGGAGAGCGAGTCCCAGGCGTTGGCGTTCACGCTGAAGCCGGAACAGTCCACGCCCGAGGGGCAGTCGAAGCCGGAGAGGTCGAGGAAAGAGGCGATGAACAGCACGACCGCTGCTCCGATCACCACGCCGTCGCCTCGAGAGAGGGAGCGGATATTCACGTGAAGGTCCTTAGTCGGTCGTCTCGTCGGGGCGGTCGTCGATGCCGCCGGAACGGCGGGCGCGGTGCGATGCTCGGCGGCGGCTCCCCATCGTACGGATGAATCTATCGTCTGCCGGGGCGGGTTGTGAGGCTGCCGGACCTCGGACCGGCTATCCCCCCGATGTCGCCACCATCACCGCATAACTACCTCTTCAGATAGCTGCTGACACCCCCGGCGATGCCGAGAGCCGCTTTCTGACGCCAGTCCCCGCTGGTGAGCAGAGCGGCGTCCTCAGGATCACGCATATTGCCGCATTCGATGAACACTTTGGGCACGGTCGACAGATTCAGGCCGCCGAGATCCTTGCGGGTGTCCAGTCCGGTATCCCCGCCGATGTAATTGGAGGCGGCACTTCCGGTAACGCGTACGAAATTCCCGGCGATCCGTTCGCCCAGTTCGCGCGACGGGGTGACGATCTTCGAGGTGTCCGCGCCGCCTCCGCGCACCGCGGCGGGCAGGATGACGTGGAAGCCGCGATTGCCGCGCGCCGAACCGTCCGCGTGCACGGAGACGACGGCGTCGGCCCCGGCCTCGTTGCCGATCCGGGCCCGCTCGTCGATGCACGGGCCGTACGGGCGGTCGCCGTCCTGGGTGAGGACCACCTTCGCGCCCTGCTTCTCCAGCAGTGTGCGCAGCCGGCGCGAGACGTCCAGGGTGAACCGGGCCTCCGGGTACCCCGAGTCGGTGGCCGTGCCCGTGGTGTCGCACTCCTTGCGCGCGGTGCCGATGTCCACCTGGCGGCCGATCTCCCGCGTGTGGTCGCGGTTCCCCGGATTGTGCCCCGGGTCGATCACCACGGTGCGCCCGCTGAGGGGGCCGCGCGGCAAGGGCTTGCCGGACCTCGGCGCCGCGGACGGACTCGCGGACCGCTTCGGGGGAGCGGACGCCGCGGAGCCCCCGCCCGGCGCCGGCCCTCCGTCACCCCCGCATCCCGCGACGGTCAGACACACACAGGCGAGGCCGGCGGCGGCGAACACGGTCGTACGGCGCGAGCCCGGGCGCGGGGTGGAGGAGGCGAAGTCGTCGTGGAGCACGTCGGGATGCTATCCGTGCCCGCTCAGATCCCCGGTCCCGTACGCCGCAGGACCCGCAGTGAGTCCGTCACCGAGATCTCGGTGAACGCCCCTGAGGTCAGGGCGCGTTGCTGGACCCGGTAAGGGGCCTGCCCGCCGTCCGCAGGGTCGGGGAAGACGTCGTGGATCACGAGCAGGCCGCCGTCGGCGACCTTCGGGGCCCAGCCCTCGTAGTCGCCGTTCGCGTGCTCGTCGGTGTGCCCGCCGTCGATGAAGACGAAGCCGAGAGGGCCGCCCCACAGCGCCGCCACCTGCGGGGAGCGGCCGACGAGCGCCACCACGTGCTCCTCCAGGCCCGCTTCGTGCAGGGTCCGGCGGAAGGTGGGCAGCGTGTCCATCAGCCCGAGGGCGGGATCCACCTCGGACGGGTCGTGGTACTCCCAGCCCGGCTGCTGCTCCTCGCTGCCGCGGTGGTGGTCGACGGTGAGCGCCGTCACGCCCGAGGCGCGGGCCGCGGCCGCGAGCAGGATCGTCGACCGTCCGCAGTACGTACCGACCTCCAGGAGCGGAAGGCCGAGGGATGCGGCCTCCACGGCCGCGGTGTACAGGACCAGGCCCTCATGGACCGGCATGAAGCCCTTGGCGGCCTCGAAGGCGGCGAGAACATCCGGCTCGGGTCGGACGGCGGACTCGGCGGCCACGGGGTTCCTCCTGGTGGGGCGGTGGATCGGACGGCCGCCCCATCGTGCCGTACGCCACCGCCGCCCTGACCGGCGGGGCGTACGGGCGGCACGCACCAGGGTGGCCCGTCGGTCAGGTGGCCGAGGTCCGCAGCTCCCCGGCGACGGCCGGGGCCACCGCCCGGGCGGGCCCCGCGGACGCCGCCCCGGAGACCGCGTCGCCCGCGCTGCCGGCCAGCAGCACCGGCCGCGCGGGCCGCTGGGCCGGAAGGAACGCGGCCAGCACCAGGCCGATCAGCACCGCACCCGTGGCGATCATGAACGAGATCCTGAACCCCTCCATGGTGGGTATGTTCACCGAGCCCACCCGCGTCGAGGTGTTGGCCAGCACCATCCCGATCACCGCGCTGGACAGCGATGTGCCGATCGACCGCATCAGTGTGTTCAGGCCGTTCGCCGCACCCGTCTCCGACGCGTCGACGGCACCGACGATCAGCGCCGGCAGCGAGGAGTAGGCGAGTCCGATCCCGGCTCCGAGCACCACCGCGATCACGACGGTCTGCCAGGCGGCGCTCATCAGGCCGAGTCCCGCGCCGTAACCGATCGCGATGATCACCATGCCGAGGAGCAGGGAGATCTTGGGACCGCGGCGGGCCGAGATCCTGGCGTACAGCGGGGCCACGAGCATCATCGTGAGACCCAGCGGCGCCACGCAGAGCCCGGCGACGACCATCGACCGTCCCAGACCGTAACCGGTCGACGCGGGCAGCTGGAGCAACTGGGGGAGAACCAGCGAGACGGCGTAGAACGCCACACCGACCATGACCGACACGAGGTTGGTGAGCAGCACCTCGCGGCGCGCGCTGGTGCGCAGGTCGACGAGCGGGGTCTTGCTGCGCAGCTCGAACAGTCCCCACAGCACCAGGATCACCACGGCCGCGGCGATCAGACCCAGGGTCAGGGGTGAGGTCCACCCCCAGGACGCGCCCTTGGTCACCGGGACGAGCAGGCTGACCAGGCCGAGGGAGAGCCCCAGCGCGCCGACCAGGTCGAAGCGCCCGGTGGCGCGCAGCGGGGGCTCCGGCACGACGGCGACGGTCATCGCCATGGCCAGCACCCCCAGGGCGGCCGAACCGAGGAACAGGGTGTGCCAGTCGGCGTGCTGCGCCACGAGCGCGGCGCCGGGCAGCGCGAGTCCTCCGCCCACACCTATGGAAGAGCTCATCAGCGCCATGGCGGAGCCGAGCTTCTCGCGCGGCAGCACGTCGCGCATGATGCCGATGCCGAGCGGGATGGCGCCCAAGGCGAATCCCTGCAGCGCCCGGCCGACGATCATGATCACGAGGTCGTCGGTGGAGGCGCAGATCAGTGAGCCGACCACCATCACGGCGAGGCTGGCGAGCAGCATGCGCCGCTTGCCGTACAGGTCACCGAGCCGCCCCATGATCGGGGTTGCGACCGCGCCGGCGAGCAGGGTGGCCGTCAACACCCAGGTCGCGTTGGACGGGTCGGTGTGCAGGAGGGTCGGCAGGTCCTTGATGACGGGGACGAGCAGGGTCTGCATCACCGCGACGGTGATGCCCGCGAAGGCGAGTACGGGGACGACGCCGCCCCGGCTCCGGTGCGGACCGGGGAGGCGCTCCCCGGCCGGCTGTTCGTCCGTCGTCCGTCGCATGCGTGTGTCCTCCGGGCAGGGAAAAGGGAAAGGCGGGGTGGAGCGTGCGGGGGTGCGCCGAGGGCGGCACCCACCGCCAAGTGTGTGCATAGTGAACGCTTCCGCATGCGCTCCGTATTCCGGTGAACACGGAGTGACGAAACGGGAGTCGTCGGCAGGTTCCGGTCCGTGCGGCCGGAACCGGAGCGGGTCCTACGTCCTCCGGCCGGGCGCGACCGGGACCCGAAACCGATGTACGGGGCACGTGCAGCCTGCGAGTATGACATCCATGGCTGACGACTGCCCACCCGCACGGCTGCCCGCCCGGTCGCGGACCCGCACCTGGGCCGTGGTCGCGGCCGCCTGCACCGGCCAGTTCCTGGTCGTCCTCGACGTGTCCGTGGTCAATGTGGCGCTGCCGTCCATGCGCGGCGACCTCGGCCTGAGCGCCTCCGGGCTGCAGTGGGTCGTCAACGCCTACGCGATCGCCTTCGCCGGTTTCATGCTGCTGGGCGGGCGGGCCGCGGACATCTGCGGCCGCAAGCGGATATTCATGACCGGCCTCGGTCTCTTCACCGCGGCCTCGCTCGCCGGCGGATTCGCCCAGGAGGGCTGGCAACTGCTCGCCGCCCGCGCCGCGCAGGGGCTCGGCGCGGCGGTGCTCTCCCCGGCCACGCTCACCCTCCTCACCGCGGCGGTCCCCGAAGGCCCCGCGCGGACCCGGGCGATCGGCACCTGGATGGCGGTCGGCGCGGGCGGCGGAGCGGCCGGCGGGCTCGTCGGCGGGGTGCTGACGGACGCACTCTCCTGGCGCTGGGTCCTCCTCATCAACGTGCCGATCGGCGCCCTCGTGCTCGCCGGTGCCGCGCTGTGGCTCGCCGAGGGCCGGGCGGGCGGCCGGCGCCGGGTCGACCTGCCGGGCGCGGTGCTCGTCACGGCGGGACTGGCCACGACGGCGTACGGCATCGTGCAGACCGAGGCCGCGGGCTGGGCGGCCGCCGGCACCCTGGTGCCGCTGTCCGCCGGGCTCGCGCTGCTCGGGCTCTTCGTCCGGGTGGAGGCGACGGCCGCGGCCCCGCTGATGCCGCTGCGGGTGCTCGGTGTGCGGGCCGTCTCGGCGGCGAACGTATCGATGCTGCTGCTGGGTTCGGCGACCTTCGGCATGTGGTACTTCATGACCGTCTACGCCCAGAACGTCCTGGGGTACACGCCCCTGCAAGCCGGGTTCGCCCTCGTCCCGAGCTCGGTCGCCGTCTTCGTCGCGGCGAAGGCGGCGCCCGGGATCATGGCGCGGACCGGCGCCAAGCCCCTGACCGTGGCGGGCTTCCTGATCGCCGCCGCCGGCTTCACCTGGCAGTCCACGATGGGCGTGCACGGTTCCTACCTCACCGCGGTCTGCCTCCCCGGCGTGCTGATGATGACCGGGTCCGGGCTGGCCTCCACCCCGCTGGCCTCGCTCGCCACCTCGGGCGCGGCGCCCGGCGACGCCGGGCTCGTCTCCGGGCTGATCAACACGTCCCGCACGATGGGCGGCGCACTGGGCCTCGCCGTGCTCTCCACGGTCGCCGCGGCCCGCACCGCGGGCTCCGGCGGAGCGGCGGACATCACCGCCGGATACGCCCTGGCCTTCCGTACGTCCGCGGTGGTGCTGGTGGCCGGAGCGGTGATGACGCTCCTGTGGCTGCCGGGTCAGCCGGGACAGCCGGGAAGGCGGGGGAGCGGCCCGGCCGGGGCGCCCACCCGCAAGCGGGCGGACGCGCCGCACACCGGCGCGACGGCCGGGAAGGGCCTGGACAAGGCGTAGGTCTCAGAGCCAGCCCTGCTGCCGGGCCGCACGCACCGCCTCCATACGGTTGCGGGTGGCGGTCTTGCCGATGGCCGACGACAGGTAGTTCCGTACGGTCGACGCCGACAGGTTCAGCTTCGTCGCGATGTCCGCGACGGTGGCACCGTCCACGGACGCGTTCAGCACGTCCCGCTCCCGCGCGGTCAGCGGACTGGGGCCCGCGCCCAGGGCCGCCGCGGCCAGCGCCGGGTCGATCACCCTCTCGCCGGTCAGTACCCGCCGGATCGCCTTCGCCAGATCCCCGACCGGGCCGTCCTTCACCAGGAATCCGGCGGCCCCGGCCTCCATGGCCCGCCGCAGATAGCCCGGTCTGCCGAACGTCGTCAGGATCAGCACCCTGCACTCCGGCACCTCATCGCGCAGGTCCGCCGCCGCGTCCAGACCGCTCCGGCCGGGGAGCTCGATGTCCAGCAGCGCCACGTCGGGGCGCGAGACGAGCGCCGACTCCACGATCCGGTCCCCGGCGTCGACCTGGGACACCACCTCGAAGTCCGGCTCCATACCCAACAGCAGGGCGAGCGCGCTGCGCATCATGCCCTGGTCCTCGGCGAGCAGGATCCGGACGGACCTGGCCGGGCGGTGGTCCTGCGGCATCTCGTTCACGGGCTCAGGGTAGGGCTCAGCACCCGTCCGGCCGGGCGTGACCCGGCCGCGCGTCGTCCGCGGGGAGCCGCGCCGTCACCACGAAACCGCCGTGCGGACCGGGGCCCGACTCCAGCGAGCCGCCCACCGCGGCGAGCCGTTCCGACAGCCCCTTCAGACCGGTCCCGTCGGCCCGCCCCGTGTCCGGCGACGGGCCAGTGCCGTCGTCGGTGACCGTCAGCCGGACCTGTTCCGAGGTGGAGTCGAGCGCGAACTCGCAGTGCGTCGCGCCGCTGTGGCGTACGACGTTGGTCACCGCCTCCCTCGCCACCCAGCCCAGCAGCGCCTCGCTTCCGGGGCCGGGCGGCGGGCCCGAGCGCCGCACCACCGGCTGGACACCGGCCGCCGTCAGTACCGACTCGGCCCGCCCCAGCTCGGTGGCGAGGCTCCCCTCCCGGTAGCCGGTCACCGCCTCACGGACCTCGGTGAGGGCCTGGCGCCCCACGGACTCGATGTCACGGACCTGTTCGAGCGCTGCGTCCACGTCCAGGGGCGCGAGTCTGCGGGCGGCCTCCGACTTCACCACGATCACGGAGAGGGTGTGACCGAGCAGGTCGTGCAGGTCCCTGGAGAAGCGCAGCCGCTCCTGCTCCACGGCGCTGCGGGCCAGCTCCTGCCGGGTGGCACGGAGTTCCATCACCGTCTCCGACAGGATGAGGAGCGCCGCGGTCACACCCCCCGAGATCACCGTCCCGTAGCCGATGGTCCAGGGCTCCGAGACGTGGTCGCCGCGCCAGGCGGCGATGAGCCCGGCGCACCCGGCGAGCAGGAGCAGCCCGGCGCCGAGCGCCCGGCCCCGCAGGATCGTGCCGCAGGCCAGCGACAGCAGCGGGAAGAAGAGCAGCCACCCGCCCCCGTAACCGACCGCCAGCCCGAAGGTGATCACGGCCATCGCGGCCAGCAGCACGTACGAGGTGGCGCTCTCTCGTCTCCTGCGGTCGAATCCCCTGAACACCACGGCGATGTAGAGGGTGTTGAAGGCGAAGAGTCCGATGCCGCCGACCCAGGGGTTCGGCGACTCGCCCTGCCAGAGGTTGGAGAACGCGCCGAGGCCCAGCAGCAGGCAGGGAAGCAGGGCGTACGGCCCGGGAGGCCCGGGACGGCGGTTCTCGGGACGGCGGATCCGGGGACGGCGGATCCGGGGACGGCGGTTCTCTCTTCCCGTATCGGTCACGGTCGCTCCGATCATTCGGTCCGGGCGGACCGACGGTAGGAGATCATGGCGTACCCCCCGAACACGAGCATCCATCCGGCCAGGGCCGCTACCGGCCCCGCCGCCGGCGCGTGCCCGGCGATGGTCGCCCTGCCGAGTTCCGCGAAGCCGTGTGCGGGCGTGAGTTCCCCGACGGTGCGCAGCCAGCCGGGGAACTCCGTGAGCGGGAACCACAGGCCGCCCAGGACGCCGAAACCCATCAGACAGGCCACGTTGACCACCCCTGTGCCCTGCGGGGAGAGCCGGTAGCCGTTTCCGATCCCGAGCAGGGTGAAGGGCAGCGAGCCGGCCCACAGCAGCAGGGCCAGCGCGGCCCACTGCCACACCGCGAGCCGCACGCCGTTGACCAGCCCGCCGGCCAGCAGCACGGCCAGGACCGCCGGCAGGACGGTCACGACGCCGCTGACCGCCCGCCCCGCCACGGCGCGGCCCGGGTCCAGCGGTGTGATCCGCAACTGCCGCAGCCAGCCGAGGGACTTGTCGGACGCGATGCCCGTGCCGATCGCCATCGCGGACCCGAGGGCCCCGTAGGCCGCCATTCCGACCATGGACGCGGCCTTCCAGTCGGTGTAGTCGCCGGCCCCGCCGAGGTTGGTGAAGAGCAGGTACATCATGACCGGCATGCCCGCCCCGAAGACGAGGAATGTACGGTCGCGCAGGGTCCGGCGGACCTCCAGGACGATGTAGGCGAACATCAGACGGCCTCCTTCGGCTGCTCGTCGCGGCGGGTGGTACCGGCCGCTCCTTCGGGTGAGGTCAGGGCCAGGAACGCGTCCTCCAGCGTCGCGCCGGCGACCCGGAGGCCCCGTACCGCCCCGAGCGCGGCCAGCGCCGTCACGGTCGCGTCCGAGTCGTCGCTGCGCAGCGAGGCACGCCCGCCGCGCACGTCGACACCCACCACCCCCGGCAGCAGCTCCAGTCCTCCGGCCGGGCAGCCCGCCAGGTCGACGGACACCACGCTGCCGCCCGCCGCCCGCCTGATCTCCTCACCTGTGCCGTCGGCCACGATCCTGCCGCGGTCCAGGACCACGATCCGGTCGGCGTGTTCGTCGGCCTCCTCGAGGTGATGGGTGGAGAACAGGAGGGTGTTGCCGCGTGCCGTGAACGCCCGCATGGAGTCCCAGAACGCGCGGCGCGCCTCCACGTCCAGCGCGGCGGTCGGCTCGTCGAGCACGACCAGACCGGGATCGCCCGCCAGCGCGACGGCGAAGCGCACGCGCTGCACCTGGCCGCCGGAGAGCTTGTCGACCCGCCGGTCCGCGTACTCCGTCACCCCCGCGAGCGCGGCGGCCTCGGCCACGGGCAGCGGCCGCGGGTACGTGGACGCGACGAAGGCGATCAGTTCACGCACCGTCACCCGGGGGATCGGCCGCCCGTCCTGCAGCATCGCGCCGACCAGCCCGGCGCGCACCGCGCCGCGGGGGGTGCGGCCGAGGAGCCGCACGCTGCCCGAGTCGGGATCGTTCAGCCCCAGAAGCAGGCTGATTGCGGTGGACTTGCCCGCACCGTTGCGGCCCAGCAATGCGACACTCTCGCCGCGCCCGATCGTCAGGTCGATGCCGTCGACGGCCCGCACGGTGCGGGCCGCCTTCCCGAACGTCTTGACCACCGCGGTGAAGACCGCCGCGGGCCCGGTCGTGGTCCCCGTCGTCTGCGTCATACCCACGACGTTACGGAGCCGGCCACCGTCCCGGCAGGGGCGCATGTACGGACTGGGCCGTGACAAATGTCCTGGCTCCGGGCCGAGTTGGGGCCGACGGGCCGGGGATGCGGCGTGAGCCGCCCCGGACCTTCAGCCGGCCGCCGTGCTGCCCGTGAGCGGGGCCTGGCCGAGCGGGACGGGCTTGCGCACTCCAGGAGGTGCGGGCGCCGCGGACGGTTGCGCTCCGCTCGTGATCAGCTGAGGCGGCTCCTCCGCCGGGGCCTGTACCACCGCCACCCCGCAGGGCGCCCCGGGCTGCGCGTACGGCAGGTGCAGCGTGCCCTCGCGGCTCCAGAACCCGGCGCCGGCCAGCCAGCCCTCCGGCGCCGCGACGTGGTGCACGCGCCGTCCCGCCGGGCGCCAGAGCCCCACCCAGCTGCCGCCCGGCCCGTCGAGCCGCAGGGCGACCGCGCAGTTCTCCGGCATCAGCATCTGCCCTGGCTGCACGGCGATCGGCGTCACGGCCACGTCCGCCGGATGCAGGCACTCGGGGAACCGCACCGGCAGAAAACTGCCCAGCACCCCCCAGCCGATGCGGTCGTGGCCCGGTGCGTCGGAGCGGATCAGCAGCAGTCCGCTGTCGGCGTCCGCGAGCAGCAGCCGGTCGTCGCTGCCCGGTGCGATCTGCAGCAGCGGCGTCACCTCGCCGCCCCGCCCCAGGTCGACGGCGACGGCCTTCACCGGCCCGCCGCCGGGCAGCTGCCGGTCCAGGGCCAGGAGCCGTCCCTCACGGTCCAGCCACGCGCCGCCGGAACACTGCCCGGCCACGTCCGCGACGTGTTCGGGGCCGAAGGGCCCGCCCGCCACCAGCCAGACGCCGGTGGACAGCTCGCCGGGCACCAGGGCGTAGGCACTCGTGCCGTCCGGATGCGGCGGGAGCAGGGTGAGGTCCTCGCACTCAAGGGCGCCCAGGGGGACTTCACCGGTCGCGGGACCCGTCGGGTAGAGCAGCGAGAAGGTGTGCCGGTCCGCCACCCGGCGCCGGATCAGGACCCGCCCGTCCGAGAGCGGCAGTACGTCGGAGTCCGCCTCCTCCGGCTGGCCGAGGGGGAGCGGTACGGCGTAGGGCTCAGGACCGAGGGTCCAGCGCTCAGGGAACCAGGCGGGGTCCGCGGCCTCCGTGTCGGCCGCTGTGAGGCGGGCGGCGTACGAGTGGTCGGCGGCAATGGTGAGCACCGGGGGGACCACGCGCGGGAGCGCCTCGGCCGATTCCGCTCCGCCGCCCGGGAGCCCGGGTGGGAAGGCCGGCACCGGAGGCACCTGGGGAAGGGGATGAAGGGGCACCTCGGCCGACGCGTCCCGGGCACCCTCACCGTCGGGTCCGCCCGGCGGGGTGGTCCCGGCGAAACCCGCGGACGCCAGGGCCGGTCCGGGCGCGGCCCCGCCGCCAGGACCGGTGCCGGACGCGTCCATTCTGAGTGGATCGGCGCCCTGTTCGGACGTACCCGCGGCGCGGGGTCTCTCCGACTCGGCCGGCCCGGCCGCGTCCACGGTCCCGGGTGCGGGTTCCGTCGTCGCGGCCCCGGCGGCCCCCGCGGCGTTGTTCTCGATGGCACAGGCAGTCATGGTTCGGTCACCTCCGGCAACCGAAGCTAGGTTCGCACTCCCCACCGGACAACGCGAGCCCCGGCACTTCACACATAAGGGTGTCGATGTTCGGATTCGCCTGCGAACGCGGGTGTCGCCGTGCTCCGCGCGAGGGTCTAAGGTTAGGCATCCCTAAGTTCGTACGTCCTGAACTGGAGCACACCATGTCCCTCGGACGCCGCGGCACCGCCGCCGCCTGTCTCGCGGTCGCCGCCGCGCTCACCCTCTCCGCGTGCGGGGGCGAGGATGCCTCCGGCGGTTCCGCCACCGGCGACGCGGGCGCCGACAAGAAGGCCTCCGTCGCCACGGGCGGCAAGGACTTCGGGGACGCGGCGAAGAAGACCGCCGGCTACGGCACGGACTCCGGGGCGGGCGTGTTCCCCCGCACCATCACCCATGCCATGGGGAAGACGAAGCTCACGTCGAAGCCCGAGCGGGTGGTGGTGCTGGACGTCGGTGAGTTCGACAACGTCGTCTCACTCGGTGTGAAGCCCGTCGGCTACGCCCCCTCCGAGGGCGACGCCGCCATCCCGTCGTACCTGAAGAAGGAGGCCGGGAACCCGGTCAGCGTCGGCACGATCAACAGCCTCAACCTGGAGGCCATCGCCGGCCTGAAGCCGGACCTGATCCTCGGCAGCCAGCTGCGCGCCGCGGACAAGTACGACGAGCTCTCCAAGATCGCGCCCACCGTGTTCTCCATCCGTCCGGGCTTCACCTGGAAGGAGAACTACCTCCTCAACGCCGCCGCGCTCGACAGGACCGCGAAGGCGAAGTCCGAACTCGCCGCCTACGAGGCGAAGGCGGACAAGCTCGGCGAGGACATCGGCCCGGACAAGCCGACCATCTCGATGGTCCGCTACCTGCCGGACAAGATCCGTCTCTACGCCAAGGACTCCTTCATCGGCACCATCCTCGAGGACGTCGGCCTCCCGCGGCCGAAGAACCAGCAGATCGACGACCTGGCGGCGGAGATCAGCCCCGAGAACATCGACCAGGCCGACGCCGACTGGATCTTCACCGGGGTCTACGGCGACGCGAAGGCCACCAAGCGCGACACCGCCCGCGCCAACCCGCTGTGGAAGAACCTCGCCGCGGTCAAGGCGGGGCACGCCAAGGACGTCTCCGACGAGACTTGGTACCTCGGCCTGGGCGTCATCTCCGCGAACCTCGTCCTCGACGACCTCCGCGCCGACCTCGTCAAGTAACGATCCGTGACGCGCCCCCGGTCCGCCCGCGCGGGTCCCGGCGGCCAGGGGCGGCGGGGTGCGGGGGGCAGGTAGCCTTTCCCCCGTGCCCCGTCTGTCTGAAGTCATCGCCGAGCTCGACGCCCTCTGGCCCCCCGAGCGCGCCGAGGGATGGGACGCCGTCGGCACGGTCTGCGGCGACCCCGGAGCGCAGACCGACCGGGTCCTCTTCGCCGTCGACCCGGTCCATGCGGTCGTCGACGAGGCCCGCACCCTCGGTGCCCAGCTGATCGTCACCCACCACCCGCTCTATCTGCGCGGCACGACGACGGTCGCGGCCACCACCTTCAAGGGCCGGGTCGTGCACGACCTCATCAAGCACGACATCGCCCTGCACGTGGCGCACACCAACGCGGACACCGCCGACCCCGGCGTCTCCGACGCCCTCGCCGGAGCCCTGGACCTGCGGGTCACCGGCCCGCTCCTCCCGGACCCCACCGACCCCGCGGGGCGCCGGGGCCTCGGCCGGATCTGCGAGCTCGACCACCCCGAGACCCTCCGCGAGTTCGCCGCCCGCGCCGCCGCCCGGCTGCCCGCCACCGCGCAGGGCATCAGGCTGGCCGGCGATCCCGACGCCGTCGTGCGGCGGGTCGCGGTGAGCGGCGGCTCCGGCGACAGCCTCCTCGACGCCGTACGCGCGGCGGGCGTGGAGGCCTTCCTCACCGCGGACCTCCGCCACCACCCGGCCTCCGAGGCCGTCCAGCACTCGCCGCTCGGCCTCGTCGATGCCGCACACTGGGCCACCGAACGGCCCTGGTGCGAGCAGGCCGCCGCGCAGCTCGACGCACTTTCCGACCGCCACGGATGGGACCTGCGGGTCCATGTCTCGAAGCAGGTCACCGACCCCTGGACCACCCACCACTCTTCTGGAGCCCCCAACTGAACGCCGCGCCCGCCGACCAGATCCGACTCCTCGAAGTCCAGGCACTCGACGTACGCCTGTCGCAGCTCTCCCACAAGCGGACCTCGCTGCCCGAGCACGCCGAGATCGACTCGCTCAACAACGACCTCGCCCAGCTGCGCGACCTGCTCGTCGCCTCGCAGACCGAGGAGAGCGACACCACCCGCGAGCAGACAAAGGCGGAGCAGGACGTCGACCAGGTGCGTCAGCGCGCCGTCCGCGACCAGCAGCGGCTCGACTCCGGCGCGGTCTCATCGCCGAAGGACCTGGAGAGCCTGCAGCGCGAGATCACCTCGCTGGCCAAGCGCCAGGGTGACCTGGAGGACGTCGTCCTGGAGATCATGGAGCGCCGCGAGTCCGCCCAGGAGCGCGTCACCGAGCTGACCGAGCGCGTGCGCGCGGTCCAGGCCAAGGTGGACGACGCGACCGCCCGGAGGGACGCCGCCACCCAGGAGATCGACGGCGACGCCGCCACGGTGGGCAAGGACCGCGAGGTCGTGGCGGGGTCGGTCCCCGCCGACCTGCTCAAGCTGTACGACAAGCTGCGCGCCCAGCAGGGCGGCGTCGGCGCGGCCAGGCTCTACCAGCGCCGCTGCGAGGGCTGCCGCCTGGAGCTGAACATCACCGAGGTCAACGACGTCAAGGCCGCGTCCCCCGACACGGTGCTCCGCTGCGAGAACTGCCACCGCATCCTCGTCCGTACGTCGGAGTCGGGCCTGTAATGTCCGCTCCCCACCAGCTGGTCGTCGAGGCCGACGGAGGCTCCCGGGGCAACCCGGGGCCCGCCGGGTACGGCGCGGTCGTCCTCGACCCGGTCACCGGCGGGACGCTCGCCGAGGCCGCCGAGTACATCGGCGTCGCGACGAACAACGTCGCCGAGTACAAGGGACTGATCGCCGGTCTGAAGGCGGCCAAGGCCCTGTTCCCGGACGCCGACGTGCGGGTGCACGTCCGGATGGACTCCAAGCTGGTGGTCGAGCAGATGTCGGGCCGCTGGAAGATCAAGCACCCCGACATGAAGCCGCTCGCCGCCGAGGCGGCGGGCATCCTGCCCGCCTCCTCCGTCACCTACGAGTGGATCCCGCGCGCCGAGAACAAGCACGCCGACCGGCTCGCCAACGAGGCGATGGACGCGGGCAGGCGGGGCGAGCGGTGGGACCGGGCGTCGTCGACGGCCGACCTGGACACCGGGCGCCCGGCCGCTGTGCCCGAGCCCCCGGCCGGCCCTCCCGGCGACCCGGTCGCGGGTGCGGCGAAGGTCCGCGCTGCGATGACCGCCGCCCGCCCGGCCGAGGCGGCCGTTCCGCAGACGGGCTGGGGGAGCGCCCCCGAACTGGGAGCGCCCGCCACCTTCGTCCTGCTCCGGCACGGCGAGACGGCCCTGACCCCGGAGAAGCGGTTCTCCGGCAGCGGTGGCACCGACCCGGAGCTCTCGGCCACCGGCCGTCGCCAGGCCGCCTGCGCGGCCGAAGCCTTCGCCACCCGGGGCATCGTCCAGGAGATCATCAGTTCGCCGATGCGCCGCTGCCGGGAGACGGCCGCTGCCGTCGCCGACCGCCTCGGGCTGGAGGTCCGCATCGATGAGGGCCTGCGCGAGACGGACTTCGGCGTCTGGGAGGGGCTCACCTTCGCCGAGGTGCGCGAGCGGTACGGCTCCGACCTGACCGCGTGGCTCGCGTCCCCCGACGTGGCACCCACGGGCGGCGGTGAGAGCTTCGCGGAGGTCGCCGAAAGGGTCTCGGCCGCCCGCGACCGGCTCGTCGCCCGCTACACGGGCCGCACCGCGCTCCTGGTCACCCACGTCACCCCGATCAAGACGCTGGTCCGGCTCGCGCTGGACGCCCCGCCGGAGTCGCTGTTCCGCATGGAACTCTCGCCGGCCTCCGTGTCGACCGTGGCGTACTACGCGGACGGGAACCCGTCGCTGAGGGTGCTCAACGACACCTCGCACCTGCGCTGAGATCGGTGCCAGGACCCGGTCCACCGGCGTCCTCGGCTTCGCGGCGGGGCTGCTGCGTCCAGACCGTGCGCTGAGCCGGGGAGCTCAGCCGCAGCCCAGCGCCGACGCCTCGGCGGCCAGCCGTTCCACCCGCGCCCAGTCCTTCGCCGCGACCGCGGCGCCCGGCACCATCCAGCTGCCGCCGACACAGCCGACGTTGGCGAGTGCCAGGTACGACGGTGCCGAGGCGAGCGAGATGCCGCCCGTCGGGCAGAACCGGGCGTGGGGCAGCGGGGCGGACAGAGCCTTCAGGTAGGCGGTGCCACCGGCCGCCTCGGCCGGGAAGAACTTCATCTCCGTGACACCGCGCTCCAGTAGCGAGACCACCTCGGACGTCGTCGAGACCCCGGGCAGGAACGGCACGCCGGAAGCCTTCATCGCCTCCAGCAGGCCGCCCGTCCAGCCGGGGCTGACCAGGAAGCGGGCCCCGGCGGCCACCGTTGCGGTGACATGTGCGGGGGAGATCACCGTGCCCGCGCCCACGACGGCGCCGGGCACCTCCGAGGCGATGGCCCGTATCGCGTCGAGGGCGGCCGGAGTGCGCAGGGTGACCTCGATGGCGGGCAGCCCGCCGGCGACGAGCGCGCGGGCCAGCGGCACCGCGTCGGCCGCGTCCTCCAGGACGACGACGGGGACGACAGGGGCGAGGTCCAGGACGGAGGTGGACACGACGGCGGGCGCGGAGGAGGTCATGGGCTCATCCTGCCGCGAGAACAGCAGCATGCGCAATGAACGTTGCGCATGCTGCAACGAGTCAATGGATCTCGGTCACCACGACGTCGATGGCCCACGGACGGCCCGCCCGTCCCGGTGCCTGCGCCTCCACGACGTATCCGAGGTCGCGGAGCACCTCGACCAGCTGGGCGGGGCTCTTCGGGCGGGCGCCGGCCACCAGCAGGTCGCGGACCATCCGGCCCTTCGTCGCCTTGTTGAAGTGGCTGACCACGGACCGCTTCTCGACCCCGCCCACCATCTGGGACTGGAGGACGCGCACGCTCGCCGTCCGCCCGGCGATCTCGCCCGTGGGCTTCCACGCCCCGGCGTACGCCGAGGACCGCAGGTCCAGCACCAGCCCGTCCCCGGCCGCCTCCGGCATGACCTCGGCCATCGGGGCGCGCCAGTACGCGTTCAGGGCGCCGAGTCCGGGCAGCTTCACGCCCATCGAGCAGCGGTACGACGGGATGCGGTCGCCGGTCCGGACCGCGCCCCAGAGCCCGGAGAAGACCAGAAGCGACTTGCCGGCCCGCCGCCGGGCCGCCGCGTCCAGCGTGGCCAGGCCGAGCGCGTCGTACAGCACACCCGTGTAGATCTCCCCGGCCGGGCGGGTGCCTGCCGTGCGCAGCTCCCCGTTCTTCGCCACCTCGCCGCGCAGACCCTCGCTCAGTCCAAGCACATCGCGGGCCTTCTCCTCGTCGGCCACGCACAGTTCGACCAGCTCGTCGAGGACCGCGGCACGGGCCTCGGAAAGGCCGGGCAGAGACAGCGACTCCAGCTTCAGCGGTGCCCCGCGCCCCGATGCGGCCTTACCTTCGGAGGGCGGCAACAACACGAGCACGGAATTCTCCTTCGGACGCGGCACAGGGCCCCTGACACGCGGGAACCCCGCAGCAAGGGTACGGCGACCCGCGACACACGGGCCGCCCCGATCCGGACGCCGACCGCACCGCCCCCGGCCCGGACGGCGAACCGCACGGCTTCCCGCCCGCCGTGCTGGCCGAGGCCGGGGAGGGCTCCCGATGTGTCGGCCCACGGGATGGCGGTCCTGGAGCTGGGTGGCCGGTCCCCCCGGGGGCGGATCCGTCGGCCGTCCGGGAGGCCGGCATAGCGGCCTTCGCCGGCCGCGCCGCCGGGTAACATGGTCACCACGGCAGACGAGCCGGGCGGACGGCCGCGTGAGGATCCCCGGATCCTCCCGAGGAACGTCCGGGCTCCACAGGGCAGGGTGGTGGCTAACGGCCACCCGGGGTGACCCGCGGGACAGTGCCACAGAAAACAGACCGCCCGGGACTCCGGTCCCGGGTAAGGGTGAAACGGTGGTGTAAGAGACCACCAGCGCCTGAGGCGACTCAGGCGGCTAGGTAAACCCCACCCGGAGCAAGGTCAAGAGGGGCCGTCGCAAGACGGTTCTGCGCGAACGACCGAGGGCGGCTCGCCCGAGTTCGCGGGTAGACCGCACGAGACCGGCAGCAATGCCGGTCCTAGATGGATGGCCGTCTCCCCGGCCGCCGCGAGGCAACCGGGAGACAGAACCCGGCGTACAGCCCGACTCGTCTGCCGCCACCTGCGGCTTTGCCTGGGAAAGGGCCTCCGACCTGCGTCGGAGGCCCTTTCTGGTCTTTCGGTGGTTGCCGTGTTACGCGGCTGAAAGTCTCTCGGACAGTGCTGAAAGTCCCTGAAAGCTGGGCGTGTGGGTCTCCAACACCACGTCGAGGCGCGACAAGCTCACGGCGGAACAACTTGCCGCCCTTGCCGCGCTCGGACTGGAATGCGCGGGGGCGTAGAGGCCACTCGGGCTGTTGTGCGTCGGTGGAGGCCTTGGGCGCGGACGCGCGCGAGTCTCCGGCCAGGGCGTCGCGCTGTCGTGGCCGGAGCAGCCGACGCCTCCGCGAAGAGGTCGTGAGTCGCGCTCCGGTCTGCCGCTGATCAGTGCCACTCGCCCGTACGCCTCGTAGCGCTCGCGGCCGTCCTCGCTCTGCACCAGATCGCCTGCGAGCTCCTGCTTGGTGCAGCGTGCGAGATCCTCGTGGGAAGCGAGCCACCTCCTGAGGATCATGGCCATGAGCTCCGTCTTGGAGTGGTCGCGCATCAGAGTGTTCCTCCGCTGGGGGGAGCTCGTTGGCGAGCTCGGACGTGCCGGCTTCAACCGCTTTGCGGTGCTGTGCGGTTCAACGCCGTGCGGGCTGGTTCCGTGATCACGACGGGACCGCAGACGGGCGTTCTTCCTCCCACCGCGACAGCAGCGGCCAGGTGGACACGTCGGGTATCCCGTCCCCAGGTGTGACACCTCTGTCGCGACGTGGTCGGCGCAAGGTGTGTGAAAGAGCGTCACATGTCGCCCAGGCGTACGTGATGTATGTCGCAACAGATCGTCACAGCAAAGTGATCTTTTCTTAACCGATCGAGGGTTGAGTGATGGCCGTTCGTAACTTCACCTCATGGAAGGAGACTCGTGGCCACGAACGCGAGCCTTCGAAGACGACGCCGATTCGTTCGAGCGTCGATAGTCACCGTATTCGCCACGCTGTGTGCCGGCTTGGGGAACGCTGGGTCGGCCACGGCGCAGGCCGGCGCTCCCCTGCCGAAACTGAGTCTGGGTCAGTACAGCCATGCCCGGGTCCCCCTCACGGGTGGTGGCGCGCTGCACTCGGATGCGCAGTCCGAGGCCCTCGACGGGCAGTACGTGGTGCGGCTGCGCGAGGCGCCCGTCGCCTCGTACGCGGGCGGCGTCAAGGGTCTCGAGGCGACCAGGCCGGCGGCCGGGAAACGGATCCAGCCGCATTCGGACGCGGCGGAGGGGTATCGGCAGCACCTGGGTCAGGCGCAGCGTGACGTGCTTGCCGACTTCGGTGTCCGGGCGCAGCAGACCTACACGACCGCCTTCAACGGGTTCGCGGCCAAGCTGACCGGTGCTCAGGCCGGCAAGCTGGCAGGCGACTCGCGGATCGCGGCCGTTACACCGGTCCGTCTGGTCAAAGCCGACGCCGCGCCCCTGGCCGCGTCACAGGCGCCTCATGCCGAAGAGGCGGTGGCGCAGAAGGCTGCGCCGTCCAAGCCCCAGCCGGTCCATGGCTCGGACGTGGTCATCGGCGTGATCGATACTGGAATCTGGCCGGAGAGCGCCTCTTTCGCCACCACGATGGCGCCGCCCGCGGGCTGGCACGGCACCTGCCAGGCGGATGGGGACTTCCCCGCTTCTGCGTGCAACGGCAAGATCGTCGGAGCGCGGTACTTCGCCGACGGCTGGCTCAGTGCGTACGGTTCGCTTCCCGACGGCGAGGTCCTCTCGGCGCGCGACATGATCGGACACGGCACCCACACCGCGTCGACCGCGGCCGGTCTGCCCGTCAAGCACGCGATGGTGCTCGGGCAGGACTACGGGGCGATCTCCGGGGTGGCACCCGACGCGCGGATCTCCGTCTACAAGGCGCTTTGGGGCGGTTCGGGCTCGGAGGCCGACATCCTCGCGGCGATCGACGCGGCGGTGGCCGACGGTGTCCAGGTGATCAACTACTCGATCGGCTCGTCGATGGGGGACTATCAGCCGAACAGCCCGATCGGGGACGCCTTCCTCAACGCGTATCTCGCCGGAGTCTTCGTCGCGGCCTCAGCGGGCAACGACGGCATGTCCGGGATGATCAGCAACGCCGAGCCGTGGGTGACCACGGTGGGGGCGTCTGTTGAGCGGTCCCATGAGGCGACCGTGCGCCTGGGCGACGGCACCCGCATCGTCGGCACGTCTATGGACCGGCTGCCGTCGCACAGCCGTAAGCCGATCGTATTCGCCGACCAGGCCGGTTCGCTCGACGACGGCGCGCAGTTCTGCCAGTCCGGGAGCCTCGACCCCGCCAAGGTCAAGGGCAGAATCGTGGCCTGCGACTTCTTCGACCCGGCCAACGCGGTCGCGGAGGTCAAGGCCGCAGGTGGTGTCGGCGTCGTGCTCTTCCAGTCGACCGGCAACGTCCGGCTCAACGTGATCCACGGCTTCCCGACCGTGTACCTGTGGAGCGCCGAGCAGGCGGGCAAGCTCTTCAACTACCTGTGGGCGCACCGCAGCGATGGGACCGCGTCGCTGTCGGCGGGCGGGGACGGCAGCAGCCTCGTGGGACTGCCCAGTGTGGCCGGTCTCTCGTCCTACGGGCCCGACCAGACGCACACCGGGCTGCAGAAGCCCGACCTCGTCGCTGACGGGATCGACGTGGTCGCGGCGGTGTCACCTGCGGCCGGTGGGCGGCTCTTCGACGCGTATTCGGGCACCTCGATGGCGGCCCCGCACGTGGCCGGCATGGCCGCGGAACTGCGAGCCGGGCACCCGAAGTGGTCGCCTGGCGCGACCGCCTCGGCACTGCGCACCACCGCCGCCGACACCCGGGGCACGACCAGCCCGCTGCGCCAGGGATCCGGGCTGCCCCGGCCGGCGTCCGCCGACGATCCCGGCCTGGTGATCGAGCCCTCCACCGCTGAGCTCACCGCGTTTGCGGCCGCGACAACGCCGGACGGCAAGGAGATCAACCTGCCGTCGATCGCGCTGCGCGAGTACGACGGCACCAAGCCGGTGAAGCTCACGCGCCGGCTGACCAACGTCGGCACCCGGACCGAGAGGTACACCACACGGGTCGACGGGCTCGCCGGGATGAAGGTGACCCTCACCCCGCGAACGTTCTCGGTGAAACCCGGCGCCACCGCGACGGTGACCATCACGCTGGAACGCGGCACCGCCACCTGGGACCGCTACACGACCGGCTCACTGACCTTCACCAGCCCCAAGCATCGGGTGCGACTGACCGTTGCGGGCCGGCCGTGGGGCTTCACACCGCGGCCGTACGACGACACCGGGATAGAGTTCGGCCGCACCGGAGGACAGGGCCAGGGGTCTCTCGAGCCCGGCTTCACCGGCCCGCTCACGGGGCGCACCACCGGGTACACGCCGGTGGCCTGGACGGACAAGAAGCTCACGACCTCCGTCAGCGGCGGCGTCTTCTCCCCCGACGGAGTGGGCACCCAAGGCACGAGAATCGTGGTCCCGCCCGGCACGGCAGGACTGATCGTGCAAACGGCCTCGGACGACCCCAGCACGAACCTCGATCTCTACCTTTACAAGGACGGCAAGCTGATCGACCGGAGCTGGGCGTCGTGGCACAGCAACGAGCGCAGCGTCCGGTTCTTCCCGGAACCAGGCATCTACACCGCCTACGTGCACGCCCGATCGGCGGCTTCCCCCAACATCCCCTACCAGCTCGGGGTGACCGTGGTCCCCAAGAAGGCCAACCGTCACAACGCCACACTGACGACACCGTCGAGTGTGCAGCGCGGCGGGTCCTCCCAGGTGACCCTGAACCCGGTCGGCCCGCAGCCGGACGTCGAGCAATGGGCGTACACCGAATTCCGCACCGGCCGAACCTCCATACCCGGCCTGCTGATCAGCTCCCGCTGAGCCACAGCCCGGCCTGCTGATCGGCCCAGGCCGAAGAGCCAGGGGCCGGCCCTCCCGAGGCAGAGGCCGGCCCCACAGCAGGACCACCGCACACCATTTCGAACTGCAGAGGTTGAACCGTTCCGGGGCGGTGTTCCACGCGAGCGCGCCGGGGTCTCACGCCGCCGCCCATGTCGGTGATGAACCCGCAGGTGGATGAGTTCCGTTGGAGGAGTGAGGCAGCACTCTCCTCCTCGGATCCGATGCCACGTCACTCGGGCCCGCAAGGAATGACGCGAAGGAAGAAGATGGATCTGAAAGGCTTTGGCCGGGCGACTTCGGTCGTGGCTGCGGTAGCCGCGGTAGGTGTGGGTACAGGCCTTGCGGCACCGGTGTCCGCTTCGGCTGCAACCCAGACCGCTGCCCTGGCCACGTACACACCCCCCGGGGAGAGGTACGAGGCGCAGGTCGACAATAACCCGGGCAATGGGGCAACGAGCTGGATGTGGCTCGCCGACTACAACTGGCGTGACCAGACTGACGCGGTTGCCAAGGTTGTATTCGTCGACGGCACGACAGCGAAATACGGACCTGTGGGGAAGGGTACCCTCACTGGAAGCCTGCCCAAGAAGGTCAGCCACTTCCAAGTGTGCGGTTTCTACACCTACATCACTGGCTGCGGCTCCTGGGTCTACCTCTAAACGGTTACCTCACCACGGCTGACCAACCGCCACCCGGTGAGGGCGTCCGTCGGGCACTCACTCCGGCGGCCGCCCTCAGGCATTCCCGGCAGACCCCGGCCGGCACGGCTCCGAGCGGTGCGCCCCCGCGCGTCCTGGCCGCAGGCCGGTCCGGCTACCCGCAGATCTGCTGACCGCACCGGCGGCCTGTGGCACCCGCGCGGTCCTGGACGCCGCCTTCGGCCCCCGCAGCAACGGCGAGACCGTCTACGGCAGGCGGCTGATGCGCTCGCCGCACGCCGGCATGATCGTGTTACTGGACCGGGGCTTCTCCTCGAACACGTTGCTGAGCGCCTACCAGATTCCGCGAATCGCGATCGCCGACGCACGGATATGACCGGCCTGTACCCGGAGATCAGGCGGTGTTGGCGCGGTTGCCCGGCGAAAGGGTGTGTCCCCGCGCGGTCTGCGGGGTGCCGGACCCAGTCATCTGACTTAGCGCGCTGCCCGCGCGAGCACACTGCGTGACTGCCGGGAGCGATTCCCCGCCGTCGCCATGTGCCCGCACGCAGGGGCCGTTACCAAGGCAGTGGGCTCTGCATCCGGCAGAACGTCAGGACACCCCTCCGAGCGGGAGGACGCGATTGAGTCATTAGACGGTTACCTGAGCGGGCCCGCACGCGCGATTCTGTACGGGCCGGGGCGGCACACCGCCGTCCCGTCCCAGTGGCACGCCGAGGCGCGGTGCCGGCCATGGGCCGGCACTCAGTACATCGGTGTAGCCCCGTCCGAAAGGGTCAGCATGCCGTTCATCACCGTCGGCCAGGAGAACACCACCGACATCGAGCTGTACTACGAAGACCATGGGACAGGGCAGCCGGTCGTCCTCATTCACGGCTTCCCGCTCGACGGGCACTCGTGGGAGAAGCAGTCGGCGGCCCTGCTGGCGTCCGGCTACCGCGTCATCACCTACGACCGGCGTGGCTTCGGCCAGTCCAGCCAGCCCGCCACGGGCTACGACTACGACACGTTCACCGCCGATCTCAACACCGTGCTGGAAAGCCTCGATGTGCGCGACGCCGTGCTCGTCGGCTTCTCCATGGGCACCGGCGAGGCGGCCCGCTACCTGGGGACCTACGGGTCGGCGCGCATCGCCAAGGTCGCCTTCCTCGGCTCCCTGGAGCCGATGCTGCTCAAGAGCGACGACAATCCGGCCGGCGCGGCGACCGCGGACTTCTTCCAGGGGGTCTCCGACGCGGTGAAGGCCGACCGGTTCGCCTACTACACCGCGTTCTACCAGGACTTCTACAACCTGGACGAGAACCTGGGCGAGCGCATCAGCGAGGAGGCCGTCCGCAACAGCTGGAACACTGCCGCGGGCGGTGGCGCGCATGCCGCCGCCGCCGCTCCGCTGACCTGGGGCACCGACTTCCGCCAGGACATTCCCCGGATCGACGTTCCGGTGCTCATCCTGCACGGCACCGGCGACCGGATCCTGCCGGTCGAGTCCACCGCCCGCCTTTTCCACCAGGCCCTGCCCTCCGCCGACTACGTCGAGATCGAGGGAGCACCGCACGGGCTGCTGTGGACACACGCGGACGAGGTGAACAAGGCGCTGCTGGAGTTCCTGGCCAAGTAGGCATCCCGGCGCGAGCGCGGCAGGCTCCTTGTCGCCCTCGCGCCGCCCGCCCGCACACTGGGCCTGTCGCACCGCAGACGCCCTTCTCCCTCGGGCCGGTTCCGATGTCCGGTGCCGGCCGAGCTCGCGGGCAAGGGCAACACCATGGGACCGGAACTCCGTGGGGCGCGATGGCGGCGCTGACCAACACGATCCTGCTGCGGGTCCGCGGCTGACGGCAGAAGGCGGCCTGACGGCCGAGGCGCGCGGAACCCGGGTGCGGCACTCCCTCCGCCGGACACCGGAAGGCGGGGCGCGCGACAGCCTCCCGGCATGGCTCCGGCTCCCGTACACATGTCAGCCGTGCCACTCCGAAACGTGTCAGTCCCTTCCCGAGTGCGGCACACATGTCGTAGCTCGTCCGTCGCACTCGGAGCCGTCGCACGCAACTCCCCGCTGCCAGAGTGCCCGGCGGCTGGAAGCGCGAGAGGCGGCACGACGGATGATCGGGTTTCGACCGAGCGGTGATGTCGCTCCCCATGGGCGGGGCGATACTGCGGGGACTTCGATGTCCGACCGCCCGACCCGGCCGCGTCGGAGCAGTCGGCGGACGGGCATGTGCCCCAGGACACCGCATCGGGCACCGGATCGGTCGGTCGACCGTCGACACCTCGGATCGACGTCGCACCGGCCATCTCGGGCAGGCCGGGCGCGCACCGCCCTGCTCGCGATCGCGAGCAGACATGGCACGGATGACGGCCGCCCTGATCACGCCGCCGGGCAGACCCAGGGCTCATCACACGTTTGAACGTGGCGGGTTCAGGCCAGGTCTCGTGTGCATGGCGGTATCGATCCCCATCTGTCCGAGAGGACCGCACCCGCCTGTCTCGGCATCACCGTTCTACGGAAACGATTCCGCACACCTGGTTGGAGTTCCCCTTGCCCCTGCTCACATCCCGCAGACGCGGTTTCACAGCGCTCGTTGCCGCCCTGGCGGCGGTGGTGCCGACGTCCGCGCACGCCGCCGTGCCGGCGCCGTCTGGTGCGACCAGCACCTTCACGGCCGCCGGGACGCCCAGCGCGCAGGGTGGCACGGACACCTCCCGCACCGTCACTCTGATCACCGGCGACAGGGTCACTGTCACCTACACCGGCGGTCACACCACCGCCACCGTGAGCGGCCCGACCGGCGGGACCGTCGGCGCCCACATCATGACCCAGGGCAAGGACCTCTTAGTCTACCCGGACTCGGCGCTGCCCTACCTGGCGTCGGGCGCGCTCGACCCGCGCCTCTTCGACGTCACCGAACTCATCGCGGACGGCTACGACGACGCCCGCAGCGACCACCTGCCGCTGATCGTGTCGTACACGGACACCGCGTTCCGCTCGCGCGCGACGGCGGTGCCGAAGGGTGGCCGCCGGACCCGCGAACTCAACAGTGTCCAGGGGGCCGCCGTGTCCGAGGAGCACGCCGCCGCACCTGTCTTCTGGGCCTCTCTCACCGGCGCGCCGGACGCCGGCTCCCCCGCTGCTCCCACGAAGTCGCGCGGCGCCGCTCCCGGCCTCACCGGCGGGATTGGCAAGGTGTGGCTGGACGGGAAGGCCAAGGCGGCCTTGGCTGACAGCACCGCGCAGATCGGCGCACCGCAGGTGTGGCAGGGCGGCGGCACCGGACAGGGCGTGGACATCGCCGTGCTGGACAGCGGCATCGATGCTGGGCACCCGGACTTCGGCGGCCGGATCGCCGCGACCGTCGGCTTCGTCCCCGGCGAGGACGCCACCGACCGGTTCGGCCACGGCACACACGTCGCCTCGACCGTCGGGGGCACCGGCGCCGCCTCGGGCGGCAAGGAGAAGGGCGTCGCCCCCGGCGCCGCACTGCACATCGCCAAGGTGCTCGCCGACGACGGGACCGGCCAGGAGTCGTGGATCCTCGCCGGGATGGAGTGGGCCGCGCGGGATCAGCACGCCAAGGTCGTCAACATGAGCCTGGGCGGACGCCCTTCGGACGGATCGGATCCCCTCAGCCAGGCGGTGAACCGGCTCAGTGCCGAGACGGGGGCGTTGTTCGTGACTGTCGCGGGCAACGACGGCTCCGATCCGTACACCGTCAACTCGCCCGGGGCGGCGGACGCGGCCCTGACGGTGGGCGCGGTGGACGGCTCGGACCGGCTGACGAGCTGGTCCGGCCGCGGCCCGCGGCTGGGCGACAGCGCGCTCAAGCCCGACCTCACCGCTCCCGGCGTGGACATCCTGGCTGCCCGCTCCCAGTACATCTCCGAGGGCGAGGGCTACTACATGACCGACAGCGGAACGTCGATGGCGGCCCCTCATGTCGCCGGAGCCGCCGCCCTGCTGGCGCAGGTGCACCCAGACTGGACCGGGCAGCAGCTCAAGGACGCCCTCCTCAGCACCACGGCGCCTACCCCGCGGTACAGCGCGTACGCCGCCGGCAGCGGCCGGGCGGACGTCGCAGCGGCCGTGCACGGCACGGTGTTCGCCACCGGTTCCGTCTTCGCCCCGGCCCACTGGCCGTACCCGACGAGCGGGACGGTCCGCAAGGACGTCACGTACACCAACACCGGCACCGGCCCGGTGACCTTGCGCCTGGCGGTCGACGCTCCCGGCTCCCCGGCCGGCCTGTTCACCGTGACCGACCCCCAGGTGACGGTGCCCGCACGGGGCACCGCCACCGTGGGCGTACTGACCCACCTCGACGTGGCGGCCGACGACACCGGCTACAGTGCCCGGCTCAACGCCTCGGACGCGAGCGGCACGCTGCGGGCCCACACCGTCGTCGGCTCGCGCAAGGAGAGCCGGAAGGTCCAACTGTCCCTCATGACGAAGGGTCCCGACGGTGCCGGCCTGGCTGGCACGCTGGTGCTCAAGGACATCGCCCGCGACACTTTCCCGAAGGTCCTGGCCGTGGACGCTTCCGGCCGACTGGAACTGCCGGTACAACCGAGCACCTACGCGGCCTGGCTGTACGCCGACGTGCCGGGCATGGATGGACCGCACTCGCTCGGCCGGGCGATCGTCGCAGACCAGGAGATCGTTGTGGGCGGTGACCGGAGCGTCGTCCTAGACGGCTCCGACCTGCGCAAGGTCGAGGCGATCACTCCGAAGACGAGCGTCAACAGCTATGTCCGGGTGGACCAGTCCCGCTCTTACGGTGACCTCGTGCCGTTCCACGACACCTACCAGCTGGAGCCCTGGACGTACGACAGCCTCTGGGCCACTCCGACACCGAAGGTGACGCAGGGCGCCTACACCTTCACGGCACGCTGGCGGCAGGTGCAGTCGCCGCTCACCGTGTCCGCGGGCTCCCACACCTTCGGCAGTGTGCTCATGCAGAGCATGTCACCCGCCCTCCCGGCAGGCAGGGGCAGCTTCCGGGCGGTCGAAGCCGGCGACGGTTCTGCCGCCGCCTTCGCCGGAGTGAAGGTCCGCGGCCGGGTCGCGGTGGTCCGCCGCAACGACGCTGTGGCTCCGGCCGACCAGGCTGCCGCGGCCGCGGCGGCGGACGCCCGGCTCCTGCTGATCGTCAACGACGGGTACGGGCCCCTGGACGCCTGGTCCGACCTCCCGGACGGCGCCCCGCTGCCGGTGGCGTCCCTCGGCACGGACGAAGGCCGCGCTCTGCTCGCCCGTTTCCGGCACAAAGGGACGACCACCCTGAAACTGGCCTCCCATCCCCATCCCGACTACCTGTACGACCTGGTCATCCACCAAGACGGATCGATCCCCCGCAACCTCTCCCATCGACCGGGCCCCGGCGACCTCGCGCGCATCGAGGAGACCGTCCAGGACACCCGGCAAGGTGAGGCGAACGACCTGCGCTACGACCTGTCGCCCGACGAGACCTGGGTGGTGGGCTCTCCCGCCACGACAGTCCGCGCACAGGGCACCTACACCGCGTGGATCACGGCCGGCTCGGACGCCGTCTGGCTCGACCTGCTGGCGGTGCCCGACCTGACCGAGGTCGGCGGGGCGCGCAGCTACAAGCGGCGCAGCACCAGCCGGGCGAGCTGGTTCGCCCCCGTCCAGCACCCCCGGCTGCTGCAGGACAGTCTGCTGGCGAACGCGCCCAACCGGGTGGGCGACTTCATCGGTCTCTACGGGCTGCCCGCCTACGGGGACGCCGGCGGCCACGCGGGCACCGCCTTCGACAGCGGATCCACCGTCCACGCCTCCCTCTACCAGGGCAGCACCCTGCTCGCCGACGGAGACGACCTGATCAATTCCGACGTCTCCCCGGCCACGCTCCCGTACCGGCTGGTGGAGGACACCACCCGGGATGTCCCCGGCCGCCCCTACTCGACCCGTACACACACCGAGTGGGACTTCACCTCAGGACACTTGAGCCCTACGACCAAAGAGAGCCTGCCGCTCGTCCAACTCGACTACGCGGTCCCCACGGACCTCTCCGGAAAGGCACGGCGCCGGGCCGGCATCACGGTCATCCCCTCGCAATCGGTCGGCACATCCGCGGGCCGGTTCCGCACCGTCGCCCTGGATCTCTCCTACGACGACGGAGTGACCTGGACGCATACGCCCCCGTCCCACAAGGTCTCCACGGGCTGGCACTTCACTCTCAACGCCCCCGCGGAGGCCCGCTTCGTCACACTACGAGCTACGGCCCAGGACACCGCGGGCAACAACGTCGTACAGACCGTCGTCCGGGCGTTCGGCCTGAAGTAACCACTCGCTGAAACGAATTCCGCGCATGTGCCCCGTACCGGTGTGTCCACGGTTCGGGGCACACTGCTGTGCTGGCGCGGAACGCGCGGGCGCGCTGCGCGCAGGACAGCCGCCCGAGGGCGGCGGAGGCGGCGGACGTCATGCGGCGTTCGGCGCACCGGGGCCCCGCGCCGGGCTCTCAGGCCGGCACGCGGGGGTCCGGGGGCCGAGGACCGGCGGGGGCGGGGACGAAGACCGGGGCGTCCTGCTGGTAGAAGATGTCGATGTCCGCCTCCTCGCCACCGACGATCAGCGTGTCCCACGCACCGCTCTCCTGGAGTGTGCGCAGAGTGGCGGGTGCCAGCGCGGAGAGATGGGCCCGCAGTTCCTCGTCGTCGGGCAGCCCCGGCAGGCGGGCGGCGAGGCGGTCGCGGATCGCCCTCATTCGCTCCAGAAGGCTCTCCAGGTCCGCCGCCGACCGCGCCGGTACGGCGGCGCCGGACGCAGCCGTACCGTCCATGCTGCTCTCGATGATGTCCTTGATCGCTCGGGTCACGCCTCGCTCGTCCGTCGTGACCATCGCGTTCCATGCGCGGCTCTTGTGGCGGTACTGGAGCATCGACATCGCCGCCTCGTGACGGATGAAGTCCGCGTCGCGCAGCGGCCGGCCCCGCCAGCCGCGGCTGAGGGTACGGGCCAGGGAGACGGCCGAGGCGAGGCCACTGTTCAGGCCCCGGCCGGGCCAGAAGTGAATGGCGTTGGCCGCGTCGCCCAGCAGGAACCCGTACGTCCCGGGGCGGTCGCCGGTCGGGCGAACGAGCTGGGCGGTGAACCGGGGCCGCTGCACCATGTCCAGCCGGAACGACGTGACCGCGCTGAGGTCGTCCTCGGCCACGCCGAACAGCCGCAGCCCTTCCTGGATCCGCTTCCACAGCGGCGAACCGCGCAGCAGCGCCGGCAGGAAGAGCGTGCCGTGGGTCGGGCAGACGAACTCGTTCTCCTCCTGACGGCTCATGACGCACGGCCGGGCCGCGATGCACTCCTCGAAGACCTGCCGCACCGGGTCGATGCCGATGACGTTGCGCGCCTCCTCGCGGGTCAGCCGCATGTTCAGGAAGCCCTCGCCGCGTAGCGAGTTGAGCAGGAAGCGGTTCTGCGCCACGGTCAGCAGGACGCTCATGGGATCCGAGAGCCGGGACTTGACCCGCAGTCCCAGCACCACGTCCTGAAGGTGCTCGCCGTCGAGGGAGTAGATGGAGGCGTCGGCCGCGCCGAAGCGGTCCGCGAAGTGCTCGCGGGTGCGCGAGCGACCACCCTCGCAGATCACCAGCACGTGGTCGCGGGCGATGAGGTGTTCGCTCTGGGCCGGATCGAACCGCTCGGGCACCAGCCGGATCCCCGACTTGCCGTTGGCCAGCTCCAGCAGCCGGTCCTCGATGTGGGCGATCCGGATGTTGCGAGGTGGCCGCCCGCTCACGGAGTCGGGGCCGAGCGGCCACATCTCGGAGAACTGGCCGTCCCCGAACACCGCCGTCCGCATCTCCTCCGTCAGCGCCAGGTACTGCCGGCTCTGGACGGTGACGACCTGCTGCCGGCGGACGTTGCCGTGGGACTCGTCCTTCCAGACCACCCTTGTGCCGCTGCGGACCCACCGGCCGTCGTGGACGGTGACGGACACCCGACCGCGCAGGGACTCCTCCAACAGCAGGGCGAAGGCGAGCCCGACCGGGCCACCACCGCTCACCGTGACGCGCAGCACGCTGGGATCCGTCGTGGCGTCGGCGCGTGGCAGAGCGAGCCGGGAGAGGTCCATGACCGTCTCCAGGGCCTCCTGCGTCTCGAACAGAAACGTCTCGTCACCGATACGTATCGTGTCCCCGGGCATCAGCTTCTGCCGGGTCACGCGCTCGTCGTTGACATACGTGCCGTTCCTGCTGTCCCGGTCGTGGAGCACGTATGCGTCGTCCTCGGCGAGGATCTCGGCGTGCCGTCGGGAAGCGCTGACACTGACGATGACGACATCGCTGTCACTCTTGCGTCCGAAGGTCAACGGAGCGTCGCCGAGAACCACGCTCTGACCGGCGAAGGGACCGGTGCGTCCCACGATGACCGACAACATGGCTACTCCTTTGGGAAAGCTGGATCAGTTGAAGTATCTACGACATATCGTCAGGTCACTCACCGCCTGGACCGCATGTCACCGAGAACGGCACAGAATTGGACTTGGCGTCGAACGGGGACCGGATCTCCACCGCCATGGCACTGCGCAGCGTCCCCTCCCGCGCGTAGGTCGACAGCCGTACGGTCTCCTGCTTGGTGGCCGGGTCGCCCTCCCGGAAGGTCAGGGTCCGCCACTGCCGATCGATCACCGACCCGTTCTCCGAGACCCACCGGTAGGAGACCTGGAAGGGGGACCGAGCCGTGAACGTCGCGGTGAACCAGGGCGCCCGGTCCTCCCCCGGAGGGCAGCTTCCCTCGTACGTTGTCGCGCCGCCCGCCACTGTCACCGACACGGGCTGCGCGGCGCTCTTGCCGCTCTCCTTCCCGCTGTCCTCTCCGCCGCCGCCCCCACCCACGAGCACGTAGGTGAGACCCCCGCCCAGCAGGACCAGTACGGCCGCTACGGCGCCGATCAGATACGCGGTACGGCGGCTGCGGCGTGCCGGTACGGGTGCGGCGCCGACAGCGTCTCCGAAGCCGGGTCCAGACGCGGCGATCACGGGCCCGAATCCTGGACCGGCAGGAGGGGGGCCGACGGGCGGCGCCGGTGCCGCCACCGTCGCGGCGGGCTCTGCCGAGACGGACGGTGAGCCCGGCTCCGTCGGCGTTCCGGGGGCGGCGACCGGGGCGGTCGCGGCCTGCGTCGGCGCGGTCCGTTCCTGCCCGGGTGCGGCGGGGGGCGGTTCCTCCGCCGCCGTGACGGCCCACGAGGGGGCTTCCGAGGCGGAGGTGGTGGCCGAGGACAGGGTGGCACCGGCGGCGGTGTCGGCCTCCGACGGGGGCGCCGGCTCCCCAGCGGCCAGGCTCAGGTGCCGCCCGGCCTCCTCGGCTGTCATCCGTTCCGCGGGGTCTTTGCGCGTCAGGCCCTCGATGACCGGTCCGAGCGGCCCCGCGCGGTGCGGCGGCGGCAGTTCGTCGTCGACGACGGCGCGCAGCGTCGCGAGAGCCGTCGTCCGACGGAACGGTGAACGGCCCTGCACCGCCGTGTACAGAAGCGCGCCCAGCGACCAGAGGTCGGAAGCGGTACCCGGCGTACGGCCCAACGCCCGCTCCGGCGCGACGTACTCGGGCGAACCGACGATCTCGCCGGTCAACGTCAGCGCCGTGTCCCCCTCCACCGTGGCTATCCCGAAGTCGGTCAGCACGATGCGGCCATCGTCCGCGAGCAGGATATTGGCGGGCTTCACGTCGCGGTGGAGCACCCCCTCGCCGTGTGCCGCGCGAAGCGCCGCCAGCACCTCGGCACCAATACGCGCGACCTCCCGCGGTGGCAGGGCACCCCGGGCGCCGAGCGCATCGGCCAGCGAACGGCCGCGGACAAGTTCCATCACGATCCACGGCCGGCCGTCGAAGGTGGCCACGTCGTGGACGGTCACCACACCACGGGCGTTGATCCGCGCCGCCGCCCACGCCTCCCGCTCCAGCCGCGCGTACATCCCCGCGCTGCGCCCAGCCGGCGAATCCGCCGCAGCCCGCACCTCCTTGACGGCCACCTCGCGGTGCAGCACCTGGTCGCGCGCGCGCCAGACCGTGCCCATTCCCCCCTCACCGAGTACGGACAGCAGTCGGTACCGACCGGCGACCAGCCGTTCGCCACCGGCGTCGGGTGAGGACGCGTCCTGGTTCTGCATGGGTCAGCTCCCTGTCTCCGTGTAATGCCAGGGACAGTATGAAGAACGCCGTGAACCATATGTGACGGTGTCCAGCGGGTTTGTCGGCGGTCGCCACAACCACGGACGCGGGCGCGCTATCGGTGGACACGCCCCAAGGGCGTGAGCCGGTCCGCCCGTCGCCCGCGCACAGCGTCCAGGGCCCCCGACGGCAGGGCCCTGGACGCTGTTTCCCGCGTGGGGATCAGGTCACCGTACGACGACCCGGGTGCTGCCGGTGATGCCGCCGGAGGTCACCGAGAGGGTGACGGTGCCGGAGCGGTGGGCGGTCACCGTCCCGGTGGACGTGTCCACCGAGGCGACCTTCGGATCGCTGGAGGACCACACGTGTGAGGCGGGGTCCGCGACCGGGATGGTCAGCGGCGCGATGTTGTCGCCGGCGATCTGGTCGCCGGTCGCGGTCAGGGTGAGGTGATCCCCCCTGCTTACCGGGTCCTTGGGCCCCCGGACGTTGATCGAGGCCAGTGCCGGCTCGACGGTGTACTGCAGGTCGCCGTCGTCGCCGATCCGGATCAGTCCGAAGTGGTAGATGCCGCCCCGGTCGGCCGGGGCGTAGGCCGGCATGCCGAGGTCGGCGAAGGTGAACTGCGGAATGCCGCCCTTCTCCGCGGTGGTGGCGTGGCCCTCGGGGTCGAGGATCTGCTCGGCGAAGCCGCGGGCGTGGCCGTACATCATGATCACGTGCTGCTTCGGATGCGTCTGCTGGTAGCGCTGCACCAGCCGCAGGTACATACGCGCCTCCCAGCGGTCCGTGAACTGGCTGTTCGCGGCAGGGTGCGGGTCATAGGCGGGCATGTGCGTGACGACCAGGACGTCCTTGGCGGTGGTGTCGGTCAACTGCTGGACCAGCCAGGGGTACTGGGTGCCCTCCGGGTCCTGGAAGGGGTCCGAGGACTGCAGGCTGCCGTGCGAGTTGTCGGTGACGATCAGCCGGGCGGCGCCCATGCCGTAGGCGTAGTGGGTGTCGCCGAAGGTGTCGCTGTAGTTGCCGTTCTCGGCGTCCGCTCCCTGGGTGATCTCGTGGTTGCCCACGATGTCGCGCGCGGGCACCCCGAGGGCGTCCATCTTGGACTTGGCGAACCGCAGGTCGGCGAGCTTGCCGTCGTCGGGCATGTCACCGAGGAACTGAGCGGCGTCCGGGCGGGCCTGCGAGGTGAGCGTGGGCAGCCGCTTCGCGATGGAGTCCATCACGTTGCCGCTGACCGACCCGGGGTCGGAGGCGAGCAGGTGGGCGTCGTCGCCGGTGAGCAGGGTGCTGCCGCGCCGGGCGAAGTCCGCGGAGTCCTCCTCGTGGGAGAGCCACTTCGGGTTGTCCGGTACTGCCTTGTACTCGGGCACGGTGACCGGCCTCGGCGAGTACAGCGCCTGCAGGCCGGCGATGTTGAGCGAGCCGCTGTAGGCGGTGCTGGGGCTGATGGCCAGGAAGTCGACGAAGCCGATGGTCAGCGGGAACTGCATGCCGGCCGGCAACTGCGCGACCGCCAGGTGCCAGTCCTTCCAGGTGACGTACGTCGGGTACAGCGTGGTCGCGGTGCCGTTGACGTCGACATAGCGCTCGGCCAGCTCGATGCCGTTGCCGTCGCCCTTGATCCACATGCCGATGGCGGTGGGGACCTGCCCGTTGTCCGTTTCGGTCTTCAGGGTGACGTTCGGGGTGAGCACGAGCTGTTTGACGCCGGAGGCGGCCGGCATCGAGTAGTCGAGCCGCAGCGAGGCCGACTCGGTGGAGCCCGGCGGCAGGGCTCCCGCCTCGGCGGTGAGGGTGGCCGGTTGACCGGTGGTGTTGTTGCTCAGCCGCCAGCGGTCGAGGCTGCTCATCGGATCGATGACCTTGGACACGCTGCCGACGGCGATCGACGTGGTGCCGGTGGCGCCCGCGACCGTGGCACTCACCTCGGCGAGGCCGCTGTCGTCGGCGCTCGCGGTGAACAGGCCGTGTGCGTCGACACCGCCCAGGCCCTCGGGAGTGATCTTCCAGTGGGCCGCCTCGGCGGGTATCCGCACCTGGGCACCGCCCCTGGCCGTCGCCGAGAGCGTCAGCTGCTGGGTGGCGCCGTTGTCGAGGTCGGCCTGGTCCGGGGAGACCGTGAGGCTCTCCAGCTTGCTGACGACCTCCAACTTCTCGGACGTGACGGCCCTGCCGTCCCAGGCGATGACGCGGCCGGTGCCGGCCCTGCGCGGAGTGAGCCTGCCGTCCTTGTAGGTGGCAAGGCTCGCGGGCTCGACGCGGACGTGGACCTGGCCGGCCGCCGGGTTGGCGAACCGGTCAACGGCGTACACCGGGACCGGGACGGAGCCGCCTGGGACGGTGGTGACCGTCTCGCCGCCGTTGACGACGACCTTGGCGGCTGTACCGGCCTCCTTGGCCGTGGAGTAGAAGAAGATGCCGTTCGCGACCGGGCGCTCGGTGTTGCCAGGCAGGTCGGACGGTGTGTTGACGAGTCCGGCCCGGTCCGCGCCGGGGGCACGGCTGACCATGGTGGTGGAGCCGCCGCCGTCGAAGAGCAGCGCGGTCCAGGCACCGTGGGCGACCAGGTAGCCCGCGGCCTGTTCCGGGGTCACGCCAAAGGCGGTGTCCGCGCCGCCGTGGCCGTCGATGGCGACCACGACGGCGTGCTTGCCGTCCTTGGTGATGCCGACGGCTGTCTCCGGGTTGGCGCCGCTCGGCGGCGTGCCGGTCGGGTCCTTGTAGACCTTGCCGTCCTTGACCAGGGTGTCGACGCCACTGATCAACTGGGTGACATCGTTGTCAGGAGTGAGATGAGTGCCGATGCCGACAGTGTCGCCCGGGCGGAGCGTGTCGGTGAGCCACTGGCCACCGGCGCCTGCGCCGAGCAGACCGGTCTGATCGGCGGCCAGGCGGGGCACGGTGGTGACGCCGCCGCTGACCTGGTCGACGACGAAACCGTCGTCGGTCGAGTGACCGACCACCAGCGTGGACGCCTTGGCCAGGCCCGGCGTCTCGCCGAGGTCCGAGGTGACCTCGGTGATGCCGCCGGCCACCGCGTCGTCCACGGTGTTCACCGAGGTGAGCGCGTGGGTCGAGGAACCGGCGGTGATCGTGCCGGAGAAGGTCTCGGGGCCCATCACCAGGGCACCGTCGGGCTTGACGCCGAGCTGGGAGGCGAAGCCCGGCTTGGGGCTCTTCAGGAGGTGCCCGTCGGTCATGATGCCGCCGAGGGGGCGTCCGCTGCCGTGGATCTCGAAGTAGTCGCCGTTGACACCCGCCACCGCGTGGGTGCGGTGGGCCATGGACGACGGTGTCTCGTCCGCGGGGTTGGTGAGGGTGTTCCCGGCCTCGGCCACGCCGACCCTGAGGTTGGGGTCGGTGAGGTCGGCCTGGAGCACCTGGATGTGCTGCCGGCCACCCACGGTGTCGTAGGTCTCGCTGTGGTGCGTCAGGCCGCGGGTGACGGTCTCGGACGGGGTACTGCTCCGGTCCACGACCAGCGGCCAATTGTCCGGGGTGTCCGGGAGCCAGTCCCGGGAGGCAGTGTGGCCGTGACCGTGGCCGGTCGCGGCCGCGGTGTCGGCCGAACCCGCTCCCGTCACGGCGCCGACGATCGCCAGCGCCACCGCGGTCACCGCCGTGCGGCGCACGGCGGTGACCGGGGATCTCTTCGCGCGAAATGTCATGGGTGTTTCGTCCTTGCGGTTGTGCGCGCCGGTGGCCCCGACACGCCACGACCACCGCACACCCGCTCGGGAAACCGCGGGTTGCCGTTCCGTAAGGGGCGGATGACCATTCAGGGTGCCCTGGCGTCCGGTTCAGGAACAAGCGGGAAGCCTTCGGCTTCGGTCGCTGCCGGTGGCCATGGCCCCGGGACCCCGGCGGTCGCCCTGGGCGCCGTCCCACGTGCCGGGCACCGCACCGGCAGAACTGCGGGCAGTCGGGCGTGCGCCACATCTGGGAGGGGCGGCCCCCCCCCCATGACCGGGACACACGGGGGCCAACCCGTCCACCATTCCCGCTGGCAGGCCGCGGTCAGATGACCGGCGGGCGGCCCAGACGGGTCATCCGCCACACCGTCCGCCAGCGCATCGGCCTGCGTACGCCGCACGGCGTGCGCATCCCCTCCGCGAAGCCGGATGCCCAGGCACGCAGCCCGGAGACCGAGCGGGTACGCAGGACGGTGAGCAGGATCCAGGTCCCGAGGTACACGGGGACCAGGGGGAGGGGCAGATGGCGGCGGGCCAGCCAGACGCGGTTGCGGGCGGTCATGCGGTAGTAGACCGCGTGCCGGGCCGGGGACGTCTTGGGGTGCTGGAGCAGCAGCGAGGGTTCGTAGAGGATCTTCCAGTCCGCGTCGAGCGCCCGCCAGGACAGGTCCGTCTCCTCGTGCGTGAAGAAGAACTCCGCCGGCCAGTGCCCGGTCCCGGCGAGCATCTCCATGGAGAGCGCGTGGCCGCCGCCGAGGAACGCGGTGACCGGTCCACTGCGCATCGGGTCCTTGGCGCGAAGGCGCGGGACGTGCCGGCGCTGGGTCTCGCCGCGCTCGTCGGCGATCCGGAAGCCCACGATGCCGAGCCTCGGGTCGTCCGCGTACAGCCCCTGGACCGTACGGAAGACGTCCTTGTCCACCAGGAGTCCGTCGTCGTCCAGCTCGATCACCACGTCCACGTCACCGAAGCCGGCGAGGGCCGTCAGCGCCTCGTTGCGGCCGCCGGGGCAGCCCAGGTTCTCGTCGAGCTCCAGCAGGGTCACCCCGCCGGTGAGATCCGTCAGGCCGGGGAAGGCGGTGTAGTCGGGGAGCGGCGAACCGTTGCCCACGACGACCACGCGGGTGGGCCGCACATCCTGCATGGCCACCGACGCCAGCAGCGCCTCGACCTGCTGCGGGCGGTCACCCATGGTCACGACCGATACGCCGATGCGTGGTACGGACAAGGTGTGTCACTCCTGGCTGTTCGGTTGCCGCGGCAGCGTGTTTCGGCCGCGGTGCCCGCGATCGTAACGTCCGGTCGTTCAGCTTCCCGTGGGCGGGCTGTCACCGGAGGGACGGTCGTCGTTCAGCCGGGCGCATGAGCATGTCCCGGCGGCGGCCCCCGATCTCCTGCCAGCCGCGCAGCAGTCCCTCACAGCGGTATCCGGCGCTCTCGGCGGTGCGCACCGAAGCGGTGTTCCACGGCTCGATGAGGAGCTGCGCGCGTGGGATGCGCAACTCATGAGGTGGTTCAGCCGATACGGGCACCCGTCCCGCTCACCCTGATCCGCGGGTCGCCCGGGCGGAGCCCGACCGTGAGGGTGCCGGGGCGGCCCATGTCGGCGCCCTGGTGGAGGGTGAGCACCGCGTCCTCCGGGACGAGGCCGAGCTCGCGCGCGTACGCCCCGAAGGCGGCCGCCGCGGCGCCCGTCGCCGGGTCCTCGACCACGCCGCCGACCGGGAACGGGTCGCGGACGTGGAAGACGGTCCCCGACTCGCGCCAGACCAGCTGAACGGTCGTCAGGTCAAGCCGGTGCATGAGCGCTTCCAGGCGGTCGAAGTCGTACGACAGGTCCGCGAGCCGCTCGCGCGTCGCTGCGGACAGCACCAGGTGGCGGGCGCCCGCGTAGGCGATGCGGGGCGGCAGGGCGGGGTCCAGGTCGACGGCGGGCCAGGACAGGGCGGACAGGGCCTCGGCCAGATCGCCTGGGGCGACGTCCGTGACGTGCGGTTCGACGCTGGTGAGGGTGGCGCGCAGTTCCTCGCCCTCGCGGGTGACGGTGACCGGGACCGTACCCGCGGCGGTGGCGAGGAGCAGGTCGCCCGGACCGTCGCGCTCAGCCAGTGCGATGGCGGCGGCGACCGTGGCGTGACCGCAGAAGGGGACCTCGGCCCTGGGGCTGAAGTAGCGGATGGTGTAACGGCCGAGGCCGTCCGCGGCGGTGAGGAACGCCGACTCGCTGTAGTTCAGTTCCGCGGCGACGGCGAGCATCCCCGCGTCGTCCAGGCCGGAGGCGTCCAGGACGACACCGGCGGGGTTGCCGCCGTCCGGATCGGCGGAGAAGGCGGTGTAACGGAGGACCTCGGCGCGCGGGAGTGGGCTCATGTTCAGGCTCAACCGGACGGCTCCGGCGCCCATTCCCGGTCCGCGCCCCTCGCGGCGGTGCGGGAGTGCCCGCGGGGAGGGCGTCCCCCGGGCGGGCCCCGAGCCGGTCCCGAGGTGGAAGCGAATCGGTCACCCCCGGCCCACGTACGGCATCGCCGTGGCCAGCACCGTCGCGAACTGCACATTGGCCTCCAACGGCAGCTCCGCCATGTGCAGGACCGTCCGTGCCACGTCCGCCGCCGCCATCACGGGCTCGGCGGCCACCTCGCCGTTGGCCTGGAGGATCCCCGCGCTCATCCGCTGCGTCATGTCGGTCGCGGCGTTGCCGATGTCGATCTGGCCGCAGGCGATGCGGTACGGCCGCCCGTCCAGCGACAGCGACTTCGTCAGACCGGTCACCGCGTGCTTCGTCGCCGTGTAGGCGATCGAGTGCGGGCGCGGGGCGTGTGCGGAGACAGAGCCGTTGTTGATGATCCGGCCGCCCTGCGGGTCCTGCTCCTTCATCAGGCGGTACGCCGCCTGGGCGCACAGGAAGGCCCCCGTCAGATTGACGTCCACCACGGCCCGCCAGTCCTCGTGGGCGAGGTCCTCCACCGGCGTCGAACCCGGCCCGAACGTACCCGCGTTGTTGAAGAGCAGATCGAGACGGCCGAACCGTTCCCGTACGGCGGCGAAGAGCGCCGCCACCCCGTCCGGATCGGTCACATCGGTCGGCAGGCACATCGTGCGGCCCGGTCCGGACGCAGCGGCCGCCTCCTCCAGGGCCGACGCCCGCCGGCCCGCCAGAGCCACCGTCCACCCCGCGCCCGAGAGTGCCAGCGCGACCGCCCTCCCGATCCCCGATCCCGCACCTGTGACGACCGCGATTCCCTGCTCAGCGTTCATGGCCCGGCAGCGTACGGGAGGGTTTGCACCGTGCCGGCGTCCGGTGCTCATCGCACCGCCATTCGGATGTTGCGTACGTGCCCACGGGACGTTGTCCGCGCGGTCTCGAATGCCTCTGGCAACATCCAGCAGGGGAGGGGCATATGACACCCGCACAGATCAGCGCCACGCCCGTACAGCAGGGGCACTCCGAAGAGTTCCGTGCCGCCGCGAGGCACCTCGGGTCGGGAGTGGGCCGCCGCCGCTTCCTCACCGTCACCGGTGCGGCCGCGGCACTCGCGTTCGCCGCGAACCTGCCCACGGCCGGTGTCGCGAGCGCCGCCGAGCTCGACGCCCGGAAGATCACCGAGGATCCCTTCACGCTCGGCGTCGCCTCGGGCGACCCGCTGCCCGACTCCGTGCTGCTGTGGACCAGACTCGCGCCCCGACCCTACGAGGCGGACGGCGGGCTGCCCGCAGAGCGTGTCGAGGTCCACTGGGAGATCGCCCGCGACGAGCGCTTCCGGCGCACGGTCCGGCGCGGCTCGGCCACCGCGCACCCGGAGTTCGGCCACAGCGTGCACGTCGACGTCAAGGGCCTCGACGACGACCGGACGTTCTACTACCGCTTCCGTACCGGCAAGTGGATCAGCCCCACCGGCCGCACCCGCACCGCGCCCTCCGCAGGTGCGCGCAACAGCTCGCTGAACCTGGCCGCGGTCTCCTGCCAGGCCTACCACGACGGCTACTTCACCGCCTACAAGCACCTGGCGGCCGAGGACGTCGACGTGGTCTTCCACCTCGGCGACTACCTCTACGAGTACGCGGTCACGGCGGTCGGCGGAGCCCGCAACCAGACCGGCCTCGTCCTGCCCGACCACTTCAACCGGGAGACGCTCACGCTGGACGACTACCGCATGCGGTACGGCCTCTACAAGTCGGACCCCGACCTGCGTGCCGCCCACGCAGCGCACCCCTTCGTCGTCACCTGGGACGACCACGAGACGGAGAACAACTACGCCGGCGACACCCCGGAGAACGACGTCCCGCCGGAGGAGTTCCTGCTGCGCAGGGCCGCCGCCTACCGCGCCTACTGGGAGAACCAGCCGCTGCGCACCCCGCAGCGCCCCACCGGACCCGACATGCGGCTCTACCGCCGGCTGCGGTTCGGGCGGCTCGCCCAGTTCGACATCCTCGACACCCGCCAGTACCGCAGCAACCAGGCATACGGTGACGGCTGGAAGGTGCCCGGACCGGAGTCCGAGGACCCGTCGCGCACCATGACGGGCGCCGCCCAGGAGCGCTGGCTGATCGACGGCTGGAAGCGCTCGGACGCCCTCTGGAACGTCGTACCCCAGCAGGTGACCTTCGCCCAGCGCCGCGACGTGCCGACCGACGCCTTCAAGCTGTCCATGGACTCCTGGGACGGCTACCCGGCATCCCGGCAGCGGATCATGGACGGCGTGGAGGCCGCCGGGATCGACAACCTGATGGTCCTCACCGGTGACGTGCACGTCGCCTACGGCTTCGACCTGAAGAAGGACTTCAACGACCCCGCGTCGAGGACCCTGGGCACCGAGATCGTGGCCACCTCGATCACCAGCGGCAAGGACGGCTCCGAGAAGCCGGCCAACTACGCCAAGCAGATGGCGGCCAACCCGCACCTGAAGTTCTACAACGGCCGCCGCGGCTACGTCGTCGTCGGCCTCGGCAAGGAGGAGGCGCGCGCCGACTTCCATACGGTGTCGGCGGTCACCACCCCCGGTGCGCCCGTCAGCACGGCCGCGTCCTTCGTGACCGAGGCCGGGAACCCGGGGCTCACCCCGGCGTAGCCCTTCGGGTCAGACCCGGTCCGCGGGATAGCGGACGCCGACGCGCTCACGCACCGCGTCGAGCGTCCGCATCACGGCGAGCGAGCCCTCCAGCGGCACCAGCGGGGACTCCTTCTCGCCCGCCAGCAAGGCCCGCGTCACCTCGGCGGCTTCGAACTGCATGCCCGAAAGCCCCTGCGGGCCCGGGCCGGTGGTGAACTTCTCCGGCTCCCGGCCGGGCCGGTGCAGGACGAAGCTGTCCGGGTGGAAGAAGCCCTGCGGGAAGTCGATGCGTCCCGCCGTGCCGGTCACCGACGCGACTGTCGGCAGGTCCCCGACGATCGAGCAGCTCAGCAGCGCGGTGGCACCCGACTCCCAGCCCAGCAGCATCCCGGTGTTCAGGTCGACGCCCTCGGGCGACAGCAGCGCGTCCGCCTGGACCCGGTCCGGCTCGCCCAGCAGCAGGTGTGCGAAGGACACCGGATAGACCCCGAGGTCCAGGAGAGCGCCGCCGCCCAGTGCGGGATCGCGCAGGCGGTGTCCGGCCCCGAAGGTGCCCGCGAACCCGAAGTCGGCCTGCACCGTGCGGATCTCGCCGACCGCCCCGTCCCGCACCAGCTCGGTCATCCGGCGGATGAGCGGATTGCAGTACGTCCACATCGCTTCCATCAGGAACAGCCCGCGCTCCCGGGCCAGGTCCATCAGTTCCCGGGCCTCGCGCTCGTTGAGCGTGAACGCCTTCTCGCACAGCACGTGCTTGCCGGCCTCCAGGGCGAGGCCGGCGGCCTCCCTGTGCGCGGAGTGCGGGGTGGCCACGTAGACCACGTCGACCGACTCGTCGGCGACGAGCTCCGCCCAGCTGCCGTACGCCCGACCGATCCCGAACCGTTCGGCGAAGGCCTTCGCCGAGGCCTCGGTGCGCGAGGCGACCGCCACGATCTCTGCCCTCGGGTCCTTCATGGCCAGCAGGTCCGCCGTGAACGTCGCGGCTATGCCGCCCGTGGCCAGAATTCCCCAACGCACAGTCCCGCTCATGCCCGCCCGCCCTCACAGAAAAGGTTTCGACCACTACGACTGACCTGAGAGCATAGATGCGGTTTCAACGAAGCGGAGACGACGATGCCGGACAGCGGCGTGAGCCGGGCCCAGCAAGAACAGCACCCGTACATACCGACCACCGAAAGCGCCGCGCCAGGCCTCTCCACCCCCGCCGCACGGCGGGTCGGACTCCTGGTCACCCTGGTCCTGGGCGGTCTCACCGCGCTGCCGCCCCTCTCCATGGACATGTACCTCCCGGCGCTGCCGGCGGTCACCGACTCCCTGCAGGCGCCGGCCGCCACCGTTCAGCTCACGCTGACCGCCTGCCTCACCGGCATGGCACTGGGCCAGCTCGTGGTCGGCCCCATGAGCGACCGCTGGGGCCGCCGCCGGCCGCTGCTCCTCGGCATGATCGTCTACGTCGTCGCCACCGCGATCTGCGCCCTGGCCCCCACCGCGGAACTCCTCATCGGCTTCCGCCTGCTTCAGGGCCTGGCCGGCGCGGCGGGCATCGTGATCTCGCGAGCCGTCGTGCGCGACCTCTTCGACGGCATGGAGATGGCCCGCTTCTTCTCCACGCTGATGCTGATCTCCGGAGTGGCCCCGGTCATCGCCCCGGTGATCGGCGGCCAGGTCCTCCGGTTCACCGACTGGCGTGGGATCTTCGTCGTCCTCGTCGCCGTCGGCGCGGCGCTCACCTTCGTCGTCTGGAAGTTCCTCCACGAGACCCTCCCGCCGGCGGAGCGGCACACCGGTGGCATCACGGACGCCCTGCGCACCATGCGCGGGCTGCTCGCCGACCGGGTGTTCACCGGCTACATGGTCGCGGGCAGCCTCGCCTTCGCCGCGCTCTTCGCCTACGTGAGCGCGTCGCCCTTCGTCGTCCAGGAGATCTACGGGGCATCGCCGCAGACCTTCAGCCTGCTCTTCGGCATCAACTCCATCGGGCTGATCACCGTCGGCCAGATCAACGGCAAGGTGCTGGTCGGCCGGATCAGCCTGGACAAGGCGCTCGGCTTCGGACTCGCGGTCATCTCCCTCGCCGCGATCGCCCTGCTGCTGATGACCTCCGGCGTCTTCGGCGACGTCGGACTCCTGCCGGTCGCCGCCGGGCTGTTCGTCCTGATGTCCTGCATGGGCCTCGCGATGCCCAACACCAACTCCCAGGCCCTGATGCGGACGAAGCACGCGGCCGGGTCCGCCTCCGCACTGCTGGGCACCTCCCAGTTCCTCATCGGCGCCATCGCCTCGCCGCTCGTCGGGATCGCGGGCGAGGCGACCGCCGTACCCATGGCCGTGGTGCAGGTGGTCTGCGCGCTGTCCGCCACCGCGTGCTTCCTGCTGCTCTGCCGGCCGTGGCGAGGCGGCGGCCTCCCCGGCTGAACGGTGGACCGCCGCCCGAGGTGCGGACGGTCCGGGCGTACGGGAAGGGACACCGTCCACCGTCTCTGACAGGAGTGGGCCATGAGCCCCGAAGAATCCGCCGGCCGCACCCCCGCACCGGCCGGGACGCTCACGTACGCCCCGGCCGGTGCGACGTGCCCGGGCGAACGGGAATGGCGCGGCGGCACCCGGGGACACCGCCGTTTTCCAGTAACAACGGGCCGGTGCTTGGACAGCAGTCCGGTCATGCAGCCGTTCCGTCCCGGTTGTGTGCCGGAACACCGGGCTGCGTGACCCGGGTGTGCTGCGCCTACAATTCGGCGGTGAACGACACCATCCCCACCGCGGAGACCCTGCGCGCGGCGCTGTCAGCCCTGCTGGACGGCCTGCCGCCGACACAGGCCGCGCAGGCGGTCGAGCGGCTGATCGCCAGTTACCGCGGGACCACTCCCACCGACGCGCCGGTGCTCCGGGACCGCTCGGACGTCGCCGCGTACGCCGCGTACCGGATGCCCGCGACCTTCGAGGCCGTACGGTCCTGCCTCGACGCGTTCCGCGAGGCCGCCCCGGGGTGGACCCCCGCCACGCACACGGACATCGGCGGCGGTACGGGTGCGGCGACCTGGGCGGTCGCCGGGGCGTGGGACGGGCCGCGGACCACGGTGCTGGACTGGGCCGAGCCGGCCCTCGCGCTCGGCCGCGAGCTGGCCGAGGCGTCCGGCATTCCCGGTCTGCGCACCGCGGCCTGGCAGCGGGCGCGGATCGGCACGGCGCTCGACCTCGCACCCACCGACCTGGTGACGGTGTCGTACGTACTCAAGGAGCTCAGGCCCGAGGACCGGGTCGCGCTGGTGGACGCCGCGGCGGCCGCCGCCCAGGCGGTGCTCGTCGTCGAGCCCGGCACCCCCGACGGCTACGCCCGCGTCATCGAGGCACGCGACCGGCTGATCGCCGCGGGGATGGGCGTCGCGGCGCCCTGCCCGCACGACGGCACCTGCCCCATCGAGCCCGGCACCGACTGGTGCCACTTCTCGGCGCGGGTCAGCCGGTCGTCGCTGCACCGCCAGGTCAAGGGCGGCACGCTCAGCCACGAGGACGAGAAGTTCAGCTACGTGGTCGCGACACGCTTCCCCACCGAGCCCGCCCCGGCCCGGGTCACGCGCAGGCCGCAGATCCGCAAGGGTCAGGTGCTGCTGGAGCTCTGCACCCGGGAGGAGGGCCTGCGGCGCGCCACCGTCACCAAGCGGCACGGCACGCTCTACCGGGCCGCCCGGGACACCGGGTGGGGCGACGCGTGGCCGCCGCCCGGGATCGACGAGCAGCCCTAGGGCCGCAGCTCCTGGGTGCAGCACTTCACGCTGCCACCGCCCTTGAGCAGCTCGCTCAGATCCATCGGAAGCGGCTCGAAGCCCCGGTCGCGCAGCGGGTCGAAGAGCCCCACGGCGCCCTGCGGCAGCAGCACGTGCCGCCCGTCGCTGACCGCGTTGAGACCGAACGCCGCGGCGTCCGCCTCCTGGGCGATCAGTGCGTCGGGGAAGAGCCGGGCCAGCACCGAGCGGCTGCCGGGCGAGAAGGCCCCGGGGTAGTACATGATCTCGTCGGCCGCGTCGTCGAGCACGCACAGCGCGGTGTCCAGGTGGTAGTAGCGCGGGTCCACCAGGTCGAGGCCGATCACCGGGCGCCCGAAGAACTCCTGCGCCTCGCCGTGGGAGAGCGGGCTGGACCGGAAGCCCCGCCCGGCCAGGACGTACGAGGAGGTCACGGCGAAGTCGCCCTCGCCCTCGTTGACATGGGCCGGTTCGTGGATATCGGTGAAGCCGTTGGACCGGAACCACTCGCGGTGCGCCTCGGCCTCCGCGAACCGCTCGCGGTAGGCGAACAGGGCACCCAGGACGCGCCCGCCGACGACCGTCGCCCCGTTGGCGGCGAACACCATGTCGGGCAGGTCGGGGCGCGGGGTGAGGAGCTCGACGGTGTGGCCGAGCGCCCGGTAGCGGTCACGCAGGTCCTCCCACTGGGTGTTGGCCAGGGGAAGGTCCACGGGTTTCGAAGGGTCCATCCACGGGTTGATGGAGTACGTGACCTCGAAGTGGGCCGGGGCGCACATCAGGTAGCGACGAGGGGTGGCGTCACGGGTCATGCGGGCTCCTACGAACGGCGGCCTGGGCCGCGGAACGGCGGGATACGCACGGGGTGTGTGCGTGAGCTCATGGTGCGCCTCCGCCGGGCCGTTGCGCTGTGATCCGTTCGGGTGGTTCGCGTGGGCCGACGGGGTGAACCGCAAGACGATACGTATCGGACCGCAGAGCTCTAGGCTGGCCCGATGGCACCCCAGAAGACTCCCGACTCCAGCCGCCGTAGCGACCGCTCACGCCGTGCGATCTACGACGCCGCGCTCGCCCTGGTCGGCGAGGCGGGATACGCGAGTACGACGATCGAGGGCATCGCCACCCGGGCGGGGGTCGGCAAGCAGACCATCTACCGGTGGTGGCCCTCCAAGGCGGCCGTGCTCATGGAGGCGTTCCTCGACATGGCCGCCCGGCAGGCGGACGGCGCCGGGAAACCCGCGATCCCGGACACCGGAGACCTGGCCGCCGATCTCAGGAACGTCCTACGGGCCACCGTCGACGAGCTGAACGACCCGGCGACCGAGGCGCCCACACGGGCCCTGACCGCTGAAGGGGTCATCGATCCGGCGCTGGCCGCCCGGTTCGTGGAGAATCTGCTCGAACCTCAGCTCCAGTTGTATGTCACACGTCTTCGCGCCGCGCAGGAGGCCGGAGACGTCCGCGACGACATCGATCCGCGCGTCGCCCTGGAGCTCCTCGTGGCCCCGCTGACCCACCGCTGGCTGCTGAGAACCCTTCCGCTGACCCACGAGTACGCCGACGCCGTGGTCGACCACGCCCTGCGGGGACTCACTCCCAGGCCCTGAAGCGATCATCTATTCCGTGACATTCGCCACGAGTCGTCACGCCTCCGCACGGCTTTCCGGGCACCCCGCTCGGGAACTTCGGCCACCCGAGGAGCAGGATGGTGGGACGATGGAGAGGAAACCGCTGAGGTGAGGGGATAGATGGGCGCCGATTCCGGCCGCTATCGCGGCACAGAGGGCAGGATTTCCCAGTGGTTGCGCAGGCGGCCGAAACCACGGCCGGAGGCCGACGACGCGGCCCGGCTGGGACTGCTCCTGGCCGTCGCCGAAGCAGGAATGCCCATCTCACCCGCAGCCCATCCCTCGGGGTACCGATGTTCGTGCGAACGCGTCGGCTGTCCCACTCCGGCGCGGCACCCCGTCTCGTTCGCCTGGCAGACGCAGTCCACGACGGACCGCGACCAGATCGAGCGCTGGGCGGCCGGCCAGCCGCTTGCCAACTTCATCACCGCGACCGGTCTCGTCCACGACGTCCTCGACGTACCCCTGACCGCCGGGCGCGCCGCTCTGGAGCGGCTCACCGACGCCGGGGTCGACGTGGGGCCGGTCGCGCAGTCCGGGAACGACCGGATGCTCTTCTTCACCGCCACCCGCGGCACCCCCGACGACGAGGACGAGTGGTGGCCCTGCGAGTTGGACTGCCACCCCGAGACCATGGACGAGCATCCGGGTCTGCGCTGGCACTGCCGCGGCAGCTACGTCCTCCTGCCGCCCGCACGGCTCCCCGGTGAGCTGGACGTGCACTGGGTCCGCGGCCCCGAGAACCCCCTGCCCGATCCGCTGACCCTGCTGGAGACGCTCACCGACGCGTGCGCGCAGTACGCGGACACGGCCGACGAGAGCGAACTCGCCCACGACGCGGTGGCCTGGCCGCTCAGCCGCTGACGGATCCGCCGGCCCGGGGTCGCCCCGGGGCCGGCGGTCAGGAACCCTGCGCCGCGATCAGACCCGGCAGCCGGTTCAGCACCCGTACCCCGCCGCCCGTGTCCCCGGGATCTCCCGCGCCCTTCTTCGGCACGTAGACGAGCTGGCTGGAGACCCGCTCCTTGGTGAGGGTGCTCTTCACCTCGCCGGTCAGCAGCGCCTTCACGTCCGCCGTGACCGTCGGGCGCAGGCCCTCGGCCGCGGTCTGCCGTTCGAAGTGCCTGCTGCTGAAGAAGACCAGCGCGCCGCCGTCCTCCGTCGTCAGGCCCAGCGGCGCGAACGTCCCGGAATCCAGCGCCTGGTCGACGTACTGGTACGAGAAACCCGCCCTGCGGGTGTTCTTCCGCGCGTCCCGCCAGCCCGAGGTCGTCGCACCCGGGGCGAAGACGTCCGGCGTGCCCGTCCGGAGGAAGCCGGTGTAGGTGGCGCTGAGCTGCGCCGGAGGAGTGGAGAGTGCGGCGTCCGTGTCCGCGGAGGGCACGGGCTGGGCCCAGCCGTCGGCGCTCAGACGGAACTTCGGCACCTCGGACGACGCCACGACCGCCAGGTAGGCGACCTTCCACGTCGCGTCCGGCCCGGTACGCACGAACGCCAGCAGCCAGCGGGTGTCCGCCTTCCCGCCGTCCTGGTCGCGGTCGGAGTCGGTGTCCGCGAGGAACCAGCGCGGCCAGCCCGCCTTCTGGGGAATGGTGTACGAGGCGTCCGTCAGCTCCAGCGGTTTGTGGGCCGCGTTGCCGCCGGGGTTGTTCTTCCCGCGCGCGGCCAGGCCCGCCTGGTTGATCGCACCGAGCGAACCGGTGACCCGGTCCGCGTCCAGCGCCGGATCGTACGCCTTGTCCGCCTTGTTGTACGCGACGGTGAAGTCCTCCAGGGCCTTCGCGGCCTCAGACCTCGTCGCCCCCGGCACGACTGCCAGTTCGCCGTGCACCGTCACGCAGCCGCTCGCCGTCACGCTCAGCACCGTCGCCGTCGCGAGCCCCGCCGCCAGTCGACCCAGCCTTGTCATCCGTTGCCTTCTGCGCCTTCTGATCCGTCGTCCGCACTGACCGCCTGAACCCTACCGGGGCGAGGAACAGCGCGAGTGCGGGGACGAGATACAGCGCCCACACCGTGACCTGGAGAACGGTCGGGTCGGCCTGGAAGTTGAGGACGCCCTTGAGGAGCGTGCCGTACCAGCTGTCCGGCGGGATCGTGGCCGTGACGTCGAACGCCTTGTCCTGGAGGCCTCCGAGGAAGCGGGCCTCCTGCAGATCGTGTACGCCGTAGGCGAGTACACCCGCCGCCACGACCACGAGCATGCCGCCCGTCCAGGTGAAGAACCGCGACAGGTTGATCTTCAGTGCGCCCCGGTAGAACAGCCAGCTCAGCGCGATCGCGGTCGCGATGCCCGACAGGACCCCGATCAGCGGCGACGAGGAGCCCTCGCCGCTCGCGCGCACCGACGCCCAGACGAACAGGGCGGTCTCCAGGCCCTCACGGCCCACCGCCAGGAAGGCGGTGGCCACCAGCGCGCCGGTTCCCATGGCGAGAGCCGAGTCGAGCTTGTCGTGCAGCTCCTTCTTCAGATGCCGCGCGGTACGCCGCATCCAGAACACCATCCAGGTCACCAGCCCGACGGCGATGACCGACAGCGAACCGCCCAGCGCCTCCTGCGCCTCGAACGTCAGCTCCTGAGAACCGAATTCGAGCGCGGCGCCGAAGGCCAGCGAGATGGCGCAGGCGATGGCGATGCCGGTCCACACCGGGCGCAGTGCGTCGCGGCGCCCGGTCTTGACCAGGTAGGCGATGAGGATGCAGACGACCAGTCCCGCCTCCAGCCCCTCGCGCAGGCCGATCAGGTAGTTGCCGAACATGCGGGTCCTTCCACGGTCTCGGTCAGGAGAACGGTACCGGTCATGAGAACAGCGCCCGGCCCCACCAGTCGTCCCCGTCGCGGACGCCCGGCGGGACGGCGAAGACCGCCGAACCCACGTGCTGGATGTACTCGTTGAGCGCGTCGGAGCCCGCGAGGCTGCGCTGCACGGGGATGAATCCCTTGCGGACGTCCCGCTGGTAGGCGAGGAAGAACAGCCCCGCGTCCAGCCTGCCCAGGCCGTCCGTGCCGTCGGTGAAGGAGTAGCCGCGGCGCAGGATCGTCGCACCGCCGTTGGTGTCAGGGTGGGCCAGACGTACGTGCGCGGTGGGCAGCATGGCCTTGAGGAACGGCTCGTCGCGCTCCTTGGCCTTGCCGACCGGCGCGCCTTCGCCCTTGTCCCGGCCGAAGATGTCCTCCTGCTCCCGCAACGGCGCGCGGTCCCAGGTCTCGATGTGCATCCGGATGCGCCGGGCGACCAGGTAGGACCCGCCCGCCATCCACCCGGCACCGTCCGTCCCGGTGGCCCACACGTGCTTCCTCAGAGCCGCCGCGTCCGTACCCGAGATGTTCCGGGTGCCGTCCTTGAAGCCCATCATGTTGCGCGGGGTCTGGGCGCCGGGCGTCGTCGAGGACGTCTTGCCGAACCCGAGCTGCGACCAGCGGATCGCGGTCCGCCCCATGCCGATCCTGGCGAGGTTGCGGATGGCGTGCACGGCGACCTGGGGGTCGTCGGCGCAGGCCTGGACGCACAGATCGCCGCCGCTGCGGGCGGAGTCGAGGTTGTCGCCGGGGAACTTCGGCAGGTCCACGAGTGCTTCGGGCCGCCGGTCCTCGATGCCGAAGCGGTTCGCTGCGAACAGGGAGGGGCCGAAGCCCAGGGTCAGCGTGAGCCGGGAGGGCCTGAGCCCCAGAGCCTCGCCCGTGTCGTCCGGCGGGGCCTCCTCGGCGCCGCCGTACGCCCCCTCGCCCACGGCCCGTCCGGCGGTCATCCGCTCGGCCGCCCGGGTCCACTCCTTGAGCAGCGCGACCAGTTCCGCCCGGTCCGTCGTCGTCACGTCGAACGAGGCGAAGTGCAGCCTGTCCTGGACGGCGGTGGCGATGCCCGCCTGGTGCGCCCCGTGGAAGGGCACGGCGCCGCCGCTTTCCGGCGCCGGATCCGCGTCCTGACCCGAGCGCGCGGCGGCGACCGCGCCGCCTGCCGCCACGGCGCCGAGCGCCAGCCCGGCACCGCCCCAGCCGAGCAGCGCCCGGCGCGAGGGGGCGGCGCCCGATTCCTTGTTCCCGGTGTCCCCGGCCATGTTCCGCTCCCCTTACTTCGTGACCGCGGCGGCCAGCTTGGACAGCGGCTCGGCGAGCGCGTTGACCGCGTCGGAGAGCTCCTTGCGGTCCGCCTTGCCGACCTTGTCGTACGAGGTGAAGTCGTAGGACGCCTTGTCCGAGCGGTACTTGTCCAGCAGCGTGTTCAGCGCCGCGAACTGCTTGTCCAGGGAGGCGGTCAGCGCCGCGTCGTTCTTCGATGCGATCGGCTTGAGGAGGGTGTAGGACTGCTCGGCGCCCTCGACGTTCGCCTTGAAGTCGACGAGGTCGGTGTGGCTGTAGCGCTCCTCCTCACCGGTGACCTTGCCGGTGGCGACCTCGTCGAGGAGTTCCTTGGCACCGTTGGCCATCGAGGTGGGGGTGATGTCGGCCCGGCCGACACGCTTCTGCCAGTCCAGCAGGTCCTTGTAGAGAACGGGCGCGAGGGCCTTCTCCTCGGCACCGAGCTTCCCGTCCTGCCACAGCGCCTTCTCCAGACGGTGCCAGCCGGTCCACTTCTGGCCGTCCTCGAGGCCGTCCTCGCGGACGTCGACCTTCGGGTCGATGTCACCGAAGGACTCGGCCACCGGCTCGGTGCGCTCCCAGCCGATCCGGGAGTCGGCGTACGCCTTCTTCGCCGCCTCGACGTCGCCCGCGGCAACGGCGTCCGTGAAGACCTTCACCTTCGGCAGCGTCTCGTCGGCCTGTGCCTGCACGTAGGTGCGGTAGCCGGCGACGGCCTCGTCCATCTCGGGGCTGCGCGCGGCGGCCTCGCCTCCGGTGACCTCGACCGTCTGGCTGATGCCCTTGCCCTTCATGCCGGGCTTGCAGACGATCTCGTACGAGCCGGCCTTGATCTCGGCCGTGATCTTCGCCCTGGTGCCCGGGCCGATGTTCTCGCGCTCGGTGACGATCCGGTCGTCCGGGAACAGGACGTAGACCTCGGTGACCTTGGACCCCTTGTTCTCCACGGCGAGCTCGACGTGGCCCGCCGGGATCTTCTTGGACGACACCGCGCACGAGTCGTCCTTGGCCACGACCTGGACGGCGCCGTCTCCCTTGCCGTCGCTCTTCTCGGCGCAGCCCGTCACGGCGGTCAGTGCGGCCACCGTGGCGACAGCGGTGACGACGGAGGTACGAAGGGCTCGCATGCGGGGCTCCACAAGGTGAAAAGAGCGAAGGACGGTACGGACGAAAGTAGGTGAGGTGGCCCTAACTTAACCGTGCCTTACCTCACCGATACCCCTCTTTCGCGTGATTCAGGTCTCACTGCGGGAGAATGGGCACGACCGGATCGCAGTCGCCCCATGGGTAACCCATGGGATGGTAAAGGGGAGGTCAAGTAATCCCTTTCGGTGCGACGAGGTCTCGGCGTGTCCCCGGCGGCACGTACCGCCAGGGGCACCCAGCTCGCCGGAGTGGTGATCGCCGGCGTCTTCGCCGCACCGTCTGATCCCCGTGCCCGCGGCACCCAGGCGCGGACGGTGCTTGAATGCGTGCGTGAACGACTTCGACGTACCCGAGGGCATCGACGTACTGCGCGTGTTCTGCGACCCGGACGGCCGCCATGGCAATGCGCTCGGGGTTGTACGGGACGGGCGCGGATACCCCGACGATGATTCCCGGCAGGCGCTCGCGCGGAAGCTGGGCTTCAGCGAGACCGTCTTCGTGGACGATCCCGAGCGAGGTGTCCTGGACATCCGCACCCCGGAACTCCGGCTGCCGTTCGCCGGGTATCCGCTCGTGGGGGCGGCCTGGCTGCTGGACCTGGAGATCCTCGAGCTGCCCGTCGGGGACGTTATGGCGCGCCAGGACGGTGAGTTCACCTGGATCACGGCCCGCCCGGAGTGGGTGCCGCCCAGGACATTCGAACAGTACGACTCGGTAGCGGAGGTCGACGCGCTGACCGGGCCACCGCCCGGCGAGGGATGGCTCTACGTCTGGGCATGGGAGGACGAGGCGGCCGGGCGCGTACGGGCGCGCGGCTTCCCGCGGCGCCATGACGAGCGCGGCGGCGGCGGCTGCTGCTGCGGAGCCGGGGCCTGTCCCGGGGGGATCGTCGAGGACGAGGCGACCGGTGCCGCCGCCCTGCTGCTGAGTGCCCGGCTCGGCCGGGCGCTCAACATCACGCAGGGGCGCGGCTCGCAGATCCTGACAGCGCCTGCTCCCGACGGCATGGTGGAGGTCGGGGGACGCGTCCTTCTCGCGGTGGCGTCCTGACGGGGGCTTCGCAGGGTGCCCCGTTCCCGCAGTGACAGGCGCCCGGCGCCGCTACGCGCTGAGCGGGAAGGCCCGGCCGAGCTCGTGGAAGAGGGCGGTGTTCAGAGTGAACGCGCGCCTGCACTCATCGATGATGCGCTGCTTCTCCAGGTCGTCGGCGTCCACCGCGTCCAGCAGCCGCCGGTAGTCACGCTTGAAGGCGGCCGGGTTGGGGATCTGCTCGAAGACGTAGAACCGCACCCCGTCGCCCTTGCGCTCGAAGCCCCAGGTCCTCTCCGCGGTGCCGCGGATGATCTGGCCGCCCGAGAGGTCCCCGAGGTAGCGGGTGTAGTGGTGGGCCACGTATCCGCCGGGCCACTCCCGGGCGCACTTTGCGACCCGTGCCGCATAGGCCGCGGTGGCGGGCAGCGGCTCCAGGCCGTCCCTCCACCCCCCACCGCAGAGGTGGATGAGGTCGCGCTCCAGCTCGGCCGCGCGCATCAGCTCGGGCCGGATGAAGGGTCCGGCTACCGGGTCCTCGCGCAGCGATGGCGCATCGTCCTCCAGTGCGCGGTAGACGAACCACAGCTGTTGCGTGTAGCGCGTGTACGCGTCCATCCCGAGCCGTCCGCCCAGCATGTCGCCCATGAAGGCCGAGGTCTCGGCCTCCGTGTGCTGCCGTTGCGAGGCGGTGCGGATGAGGGCCGAGAAGGGAGTGATGGTGGCGGTCGAGTCCAAGGCGGGCCTCCGGGGACCGAGGGGGCGGGAAGTCCGGACGGATACGCACGTACCGGCAGCAGCGGTTCGCGCCGCCGCGCGCCGATACGCCGATCCTCTTAGGTTTACCTAAGTCAACGGGTTCCCGACTCTGTGTCGGTAAAACCCCCGGCCCCGTGAGACGGTCCCGGGGTCCTACGGGAGCGTCAGGATGTCCGCGCCCGTCTCCGTCACCACCAGTGTGTGCTCGAACTGGGCCGTGCGCCTGCGGTCCTTCGTTACCACGGTCCAGCCGTCGTCCCACATGTCGTAGTCGTGGGACCCGAGCGTCAGCATCGGCTCGATGGTGAACGTCATTCCCGGCTGCATCACGGTCGTCGCGTGCGGGCTGTCGTAGTGCGGGACGATGAGGCCGGAGTGGAACGAGGTGTTGATCCCGTGCCCGGTGAAGTCCCGCACCACGCCGTAGCCGAACCGCTTGGCGTACGACTCGATGACGCGCCCGATCACATTGATCTGCCGGCCGGGGCGCACCGACTTGATGGCGCGGTTCAGCGACTCCCTGGTGCGCTCCACCAGGAGCCGTGACTCCTCGTCGACGTCCCCGCAGAGGTAGGTGGCGTTGTTGTCGCCGTGCACCCCGTTGATGTACGCCGTGACGTCGAGGTTCACGATGTCCCCGTCGCGCAGCACCGTGGAGTCGGGGATGCCGTGGCAGATGACCTCGTTGAGCGAGGTGCAGAGCGACTTCGGGAACCCGCGGTAACCCAGGGTCGACGGGTACGCCCCGTGATCCACCATGAACTCGTGCGCGACGCGGTCGAGTTCGTCGGTGGTGACCCCGGGGGCGATGTGCTTGGCGGCCTCCTCCATCGCCTGGGCCGCGATGCGGCCCGCGATCCGCATGCGTTCCACGGTGTCGGAGTCCTGGACCTCCGGCCCCGTGTACGGCGTGGGCGCGGGCTTGCCCACGTACTCGGGACGCCGGATGTTTCCGGGAACGGAGCGGACGGGAGTGATCTCCCCTGGTACGAGAAGCGACTGGCCAGACATGCCAGCGAGTCTAACCAGCGGTCTCGGGGCACCATGGCAGAGAGGAAAGGATCCGTCGATGGCCCTGTTCAAGAAGCGCACGGTGGGCAAACCGGGCGAATGGTTCTACTGCCTGGAGCACAAGAAGGTCGAGGAAGGGCCCGAGTGCCCGGCCAAGGACCGCTTCGGCCCGTACACCTCCCGCGAGGAGGCGCAGCACGCGATGGACACGGCGCGGGAGCGGAACCTCGAGTGGGAGAACGACCCGAAGTGGCACGACCGCACGGGAGAGGCCCCGGACGAGAGGCCCTAGCTAGGGCAGGACGCCCGGCTCCGCGGCAGGCAGCGCGGGCTTTGTGCCGGGCAGCTCCTCGGCCGGCACGGCACCCGCCGCCCGCCTGCGGTGCGCGTCCTCGTCCGTCGCGGAGTCGTAGGTGAGGAGCTTCGGCAGCGCCACAGCCAGCAGTGCCACCGAGGCGGCACACGCCACCCCGCCCGTCCCCACCGCGGAGCGGGCCCCCGTCCAGCCGGCCATCGCGCCGGCCCGGACCTGCCCCAGCTGAGGGCCGACACTGTACGAGAGCACCTCGATCCCGGCGAGCCGCCCCCGCAGCTCGTCCGGGATCGTCTGGTTCCAGATGGTCGACCGGCCGAGCCCGCTGAGCATGTCGCCCGCTCCCGCGACGGCGAGGCAGACCAGGACCAGCCAGATGTTCTGGAACCAGCCGGCCGCCGCGATGGCGAGTCCCCAGCCGGCCGCGCCGCCCACGACGAACAGCCCGTGCCGGCGAACGCGTGAGGTCCAGCCGCTGGTCAGCCCCAGTGCGAGCGAGCCAACCGATCCGGCGGCGTACATCAGCCCCAGGGCCCACTCGACGTCCAGGTCGTCCGCGAGGAAGGGGAATACCGCGTTCGGGAAGGCGAAGAACATCGCGGCGAGGTCGATCGCGTACGTCCCGAGCAGCACCGGGCGGCTCCACGCGTAGCGCGCGCCTTCGGCGATCCCGCGCAAGGACGGCTTGTCGGCGTCATGGGCCGGCGGCGCGGGCGAGAGCCGCAGGCACAGCAGTACCGAGACGGCGAACGTGACGACGGTGAAGGCATAGGCGGTGGCATGCCCCGCGTAGGCGACCACCACCCCGGCCAGCGAGGGTCCGGCGATGGCGCCGACCTGCCAGCGCAGCGAGTTGAGCGCGGCAGCCGCGGTCTGCTGGTCGTGCGGCACGATCCTGGCCATCAGGGAGTCCAGGGCCGGCCGCTGCAGCCCGGCCAGCGCGGACACCCCGCCCGCCACCACGTAAAGCGGCCAGAGCGCGGGTTCCGGGGCGAGCGCGTTGACCAGCAGGACCACGGCGAGCAGCCCGAGCCCCGCCTCGGTGCCCAGGATGACCCTGCGGCGGTCGGCGGAATCGGCCAGTGCCCCGCCGTACAGCCCGAAGACGACCAGCGGCACGAGCTCCACAGCTCCCATCGCCCCTACGGCGAGCGGCGAGCCGGTGAGGTGCTTGATCTGCAGCGGCAGCGCGATCAGGGCCATGAAGCTGCCGAAGTAGGTCACCAGTCCCTGGACCCACAGCAGCCGGAAGTCGGCGGAGGAACGCCAGGGGGAGAGGTCGGGCAGCAGGCGGGAGGTCACGAGGGATCATGGTCCGTCCCCGGGCTCGCTGCGGCAACCTGTTTTCACCACCGGGCCGGCGGGGGAGCCGTCAGCTGGTCGGCCAGCCGGGACATCCGGTCCCGGAACGACCTCCGGCCGCGCGGGGTGACCGCCACGTTCTCCCCGGCCGCCGCGCTCACCAGATGCTGCATCGTGTCGAGGTCCACCTCGTCCTCGACCGAGACGGTCAGCGCCTCGTGGGCGAGGCCCCGCACCTCCGGGTCGCCGCCGTCCAGCGAGAGCACGGTCGCCCCCGCCCGGCGCGCGTCGTGCACGCGCTCCAGCAGTCCGGCGTCCGGCCGCGCGGGCGCGACCAGGAGCAGCGTCTCGCCGCGCCCGGCCGCCTCGATCCGGCCGAGTCCGACGGCCAGGTGCGCGGGATCGTCCGGCTCCACCCGGTGGCGTACGAGCGTGGGCCTGAGCTGGGGCAGCCCGGACCACGTCGACTCGTCCGCGAGGTGAGCGGCCATGTGCCACGGCTCGTAGACCTCGGTCCCCACGAGCAGCAGACCGCCACGCCGGGGGACCACCGAAGACCGCAGCGCGCGGGCGAACACCCGGGCGGCCGAGGGCCATTGCGTCCCGGCGAGTACCTCGCGCAGCAGGGCGACACGTACCGCGTCCATGGTCCGGAATCATGCACGCCGAAGGGTGCGGGGTGTCGGCCGAACGCGGTAATCCACCCGGACGGGGCGTCGCGGCCCGTCGGCGGTGCCACGTCGTGGAGGTGGCCCGGGTGACGGTTCCCGGCCCGCTACCTGGCAGTAGGGTCGGCGCCATGACTACGAATGACAGTGGCAGCGCCCCCAAGCCCCCCGCCAAGGACCCGTGGGACCTTCCCGACGTGTCCGGCCTGACGGTCGGTGTGCTCGGCGGGACCGGCCCCCAGGGCCGCGGACTCGCCTACCGCTTCGCCCGCGCCGGGCAGAAGGTGGTCATCGGCTCACGCGCCGCCGACCGCGCGGAGGCCGCCGCAGCCGAACTGGGCCTCGGTGTCGAGGGTGCGGACAACGCGGAGTGCGTGCGCCGCAGCGATGTCGTGATCGTCGCCGTACCGTGGGACGGCCACGCCGGGACGCTCGAGTCCCTGCGCGAGGAGCTCGCCGGGAAGCTCGTCGTCGACTGCGTCAACCCGCTGGGTTTCGACAAGAAGGGTGCCTACGCACTGAAGCCCGAGGAGGGCAGCGCCGCCGAGCAGGCGGCCGCCCTCCTGCCGGACTCCCGGGTCACCGCGGCCTTCCACCACCTGTCGGCGGTGCTGCTCCAGGACGAGACGATCGAGGAGATCGACACCGACGTCATGGTGCTGGGCGAGGCCCGCGCCGACACCGACACCGTGCAGGCGCTCGCGAGCCGTATCCCCGGCATGCGCGGGGTCTTCGCCGGCCGGCTGCGCAACGCGCACCAGGTCGAGTCCCTGGTGGCGAACCTGATCTCCGTCAACCGCCGCTACAAGGCACACGCGGGCCTGCGCACCACCGACGTGTGAGCCCGCGCCGGAGCCGAACCGGGCATGAGGGACACTGAAGGGGACCGCGCACCACCCCCGGACAGGAGCACCAGCCCTCATGCCCCGCCTCGCTCTCTACTCCCTGGCCGTCTGCGTCCTCGCCGTCGCCGCGGCCGTGGTCGCCTTCGTCCAGGGCAGTTTCCTCGGCATCGTCTGGGTGCTGCTGGCCGGCCTCTCGTCGAACATGACCTGGTTCTACCTGCGCAAGCACAAGGCGGAGGCCCGCGCCCGGGCCGCCGGCTGACCGTGCACGAGGCCGTCAGCGGATCATCGCGCAGCCCGGGTCCTGGCCGCCGAACCACTCCTGCCAGAAGCGGTAGGCGTCGAGGCCGCAGTAGGTCTCGACCTCGCTCACTCCCAGGCCCCGCAGCAGTGCGTCCACCGCGTCGAAGAAGACCCCGTTGACCTCGGGGATCCACAGGAGGGCGAAGACGGCGATCAGCCCGAAGGGCGCGAACGGCTCCACCTGGCGCCGGATGCCGTGGGACAGCCAGGGCTCGATCACGCCGTAGCCGTCGAGACCGGGCACCGGCAGGAAGTTCAGGATCGCCGCCGTCACCTGGAGCAGCGCGAGGAACGCCAGCGCGAGCCGGAAGGAGAGCGGGACGCCGTCCAGGGCGTCCAGCCAGAACGGCGCCGTGCAGACGACGGCGAACAGGACGTTCGTCAGCGGGCCGGCTGCCGAGATCAGGCTGTGCCTCCAACGCCCGCTGATCCGCCCCCGCTCGATGTAGACCGCCCCGCCCGGCAGGCCGATGCCGCCCATGATGACGAAGAGCACGGGCAGCACGATGCTCAGCAGGGCGTGGGTGTACTTGAGCGGGTTGAGGGTCAGGTAGCCCTTCGCCCCGATCGAGATGTCGCCGCTGTGGAGCGCGGTGCGCGCGTGGGCGTACTCGTGGAGACAGAGCGAGACGATCCAGGCAGCCGTGACGAACAGGAAGACGGCGAAGCCGGTCTGCTCGGCGAAATCGGTCCACACCGCCCAGCCCGAGACGGCCGTGACGGCGACGATCCCGAGGAAGATCGGACTGACCCGCCGGTCGCTGGGACGACGGAACGCGGTGGTCATCGAAGCACTCCTGAGCGCTGGGCCGCGACTGCGCGGCACGGGACGGGCCCCCGACCTTACGGGTGACACGGCGGGAACGTCCCGCAGCCAGGTGGTAGTTCCACGGGGACCACGGCCGTCACGGACAATGGGCGCGTGCACTACGGCATCCTCGGTACCACCCGCGCCCTCCGGGCCGACGGCACGGCCGTCAACCTCGGCGGGGCGCGGCTGCGCGCCCTGCTCACCGTGCTCGCCCTGCGCCCGGGCCGCACGGTCCCGGCCGGGACCCTCGTCGACGAGGTGTGGGACGGCGACCCGCCCGCCGACGCCGTGGGCGCACTGCAGGCACTCGTGGGCAGGCTCAGACGGGCCCTCGGCCCGGCCGCCGTCGAATCCGCGGAGAGCGGCTACCGGCTCGCCGCCGATCCCGGGTCCGTCGACCTGTACCGCTTCGAGCGGCTGGCGGGCGACGGCGCGCGGGCCGTGGAGGAGAGCGACCCGGTGAAGGCCGTCGCCGTCCTTGACGACGCCCTCGCGCTGTGGCGCGGGCCCGCGCTCGCAGACCTGCCCGACCGTGCCGTGGCGGCCGCCCGCTGGGACGCCAGACGCCTCGACGCACGCCGGATCCGTATCGAGGCCGTCCTCGCCCTGGGCCGCGCCGAGGAGGTGCTGCCGGAACTCGCCGGGCTCTGCGCCGCCCACCCGCTCGACGAACCCCTGCAGGTCCTGCGCATCAGGGCGTTGAGGGACGCCGGACGTGCCGCGCAGGCCCTTACCGCGTACGACGAGGTCCGCACCCTGTTCGCCGAACGGCTCGGCACCGATCCCGGCCCGGCACTGCGCGCCCTGCACGCGGACCTGCTGCGCCAAGGCCCGCCGGCCCCGGCCACCCGGGCCGTCACCATGCCCGTACGGCAGGGAAACCTGCGGGCCAGGCTCACGAGCTTCGTCGGGCGCGAGGCGGACATCGCCGCGTTGCGCGGCGACCTCGCCGGGTCCCGGCTGGTCACTCTCCTCGGCCCCGGAGGAGCCGGAAAGACCCGGCTCTCCCAGGAGGCCGCGGAGAGCGCCGCCGAGTCCTGGCCCGACGGCGTCTGGCTGGCCGAACTCGCCCCGGTCGACGACCCCGAAGCGGTCCCCGAAGCCGTGCTCAGCGCGCTCGGCGCACGTGAGACCGTGCTGCGGGGCGCGGGTGCCGAAGGGCTCCGCGCCGTGGAGAGGGGATCCGAAGGCGGGGCCGGCGACGCGTTCGCCCGCCTTACCGAGCACTGTTCCGGACGCCGCATGCTCCTGCTGCTCGACAACTGCGAGCACGTGATCGCGGCCGCCGCCCGACTCGCCGAACACCTGCTGGCCCGCTGCCCCGGCCTCACCGTCCTCGCGACGAGCCGTGAGCCCCTCGGCGTCCCGGGCGAGTTGCTGCGGCCCGTCGACCCGCTGCCCGACCCCATGGCCCTGCGCCTGCTCGCCGAGCGCGGCGCCGCGGCCAGGCCGGGCTTCCGGGTCGACTCCGACGCGGAGACGGCGGCGGCCTGCGCCGAGATCTGCCGGCGCCTCGACGGGCTCCCGCTCGCCATCGAACTGGCCGCGGCCCGGCTGCGGATGCTCGGCCCGCGCCAGATCGCGGACCGTCTCGACGACCGGTTCCGCCTGCTGACCAGCGGAAGCCGTACCGTACTGCCGCGCCAGCAGACCCTGCGCGCCGTCGTCGACTGGTCGTGGGACCTCCTCGACGACGACGAGCGTGCCGCACTGCGCAGGATGTCGGTGTTCGCGGGAGGATGCGACCTCGCCGCGGCGGAGGAGGTCTGCTGCCTGCCCGGGGCGGCGCCGGCCGACGCCCGTGACGTCGCGCTGCTCCTCGGTTCCCTGGTCGACAAGTCCCTGGTGGTCGCCGCCCCGGGCGACGACGGCGACATGCGCTACCGGCTCCTGGAGACCGTGGCCGAATACGCAACGGAGCGCCTCGGTGAGGCGGGAGAGCGGTCCGCCGCCGAACGCCGGCACCTCGTCCATTACCGGGAACTGGCCCGCACCACCGACCCGGAACTCCGTGGCCCCCGCCAACTGGCGGCGATCCAGAGGTTCGAGCGCGAGTACGAGAACCTGCGCACCGCGCTGCGCCGAGCGACGGCCGCGCGTGACGAGCACGAAGCGCTCTGCCTCGTGCTGTCCCTCGCCTGGTACTGGCAGATGCGTGACCTGCGCGCCGACGCCCGGCACTGGTCCGAGGCCGTCGGCGCCCTCAGCCCCGACCCCTTCGGTGAGTCCGCCGAGCCCGTACCCTCCCTGTTCGAGCGCTGCACGGACCGGCCACCGCCGATGGAGGCCGAGCGTCTGAAGGAGGCGCGGCGCGGAGTGCGGCTGGTCGAGCTGGCCAGCCTGGACCACACGGCGGACGACTGGACGGCCGACGAAGGCCAGGCGCGGCTGCGGGTGATCGCCCGTACCTACCGGGTGGGCCAGCCGCAGACCTGCCGGATGCCGGGTGCCCTCTGGCTGTTCGCCGTCATATTCACCGGCGAGCCCGACCAGTTGCGTCACCTCACGAACGAGACGGTGCGCGCCTGCCGGGAGTTCGGATTCGAGTGGGAGCTCGCCGCCGCCCTCCAGCTTCGGGCCAACGTGCTGGCCAACCGGCCCGAATGGACGGGCGAGGCCAGGCAGGACGCGGACGAGAGCCTGGACATCTTCCTCCGCATCGGTGACGTCTGGGGCGTCGCGGAGGCGTACTCCTCCCGCGGCGAGGCCAACGAGCGGGCGGGCCGCAACGAGGCGGCTGCCGAGGACTTCCTCGCCGCGGTCGGCTACGCGGAGCAGCTCGGCGCGCCGTCACAGGTGGCGCTGCTACGGGCCCGGTACGCCTCCGCGCTCTGCGAGACCGGCCGGCCGGAGGAGGGGGAAGGCATCCTGCGCGAGGTGCTCGCGGAGAGCCGCACCCTGGGGAACGAGGCCCGGCCCGCCGCCCGGCTCTACCTCTCCCAGCTGCTGGGCCGGACCGGCCGCGTCGCAGAGGCGCGGGAGCAGCTCATACTGCTGCGCGCCGAGTTCGGCTCGGAGACGGTGGCGATCTTCGACGGCTTCGTCGTGGGCCTGCTCGCCTGGCTGGACAACGTCGAGGGCCGTCACGCCGAAGCGCTGGCCGGGGCCCTGCGCGCGCTGGGCAGCTCGCGGAGCTCGATGGCGCTGATGGTGGCGCCACAGATGACCTCCGCCCATCTGGTCACCCTCGCCCGGGCCGTCGCCGGGCTGGGAGGTGAGCACAGCGGCCGGGATTCGGCGATGCTGCTCGGCCTCCAGGCGGCGCTGCTGCCGAAGGGGCACGTACCGGCCTCGACGGAGCGTCAGAACCTGGCCGACGCGGAGCTCGTCGTCAGGGCGCTGCTGGTGGACGAGTCCGCCTACGAGGCCGCGTACGCCGAAGGCGGCGGCCTCCTTCTGGAGGAGGCCACCGCCCTGGTGCGCGCGTACGGGAACGAGTAGGCGTCAGGACGTCTTGCGGAACTTCGACACCGCGAGCGGCGCCATCACACCGGTGATGACCACGGTCCAGCCGAGCGTCACCCACACCGAGTGGGCGAGCGGGCCGCCCATCATGAGGGCGCGGGCGGCGTCGGCCAGGTTGGACAGCGGGTTGTAGTCGGTGAACGTCTGGAGCCATCCGGGCATCGTTCCGGTCGGGGCGAAGATGGAGGACCCGAACTGGAGCGGCATCAGCACGAGTATCCCCATCCCCTGGACCGACTGAGCGGTCTTCATGGTCAGTCCGAGCAGGATGAAGATCCACATGATCGCGGCGCCGAAGGTGGCCGAGAGTGCGATGGCCCCGATCATCCCGAGCACCGACTCCTGAAGCTCCATGCCGAGCGCGAAGCCCATGCCCAGCAGGATCAGCGTGGCGACCATCATCCGGCCGAGCTCGACCACGATCTTCGCGATGAGCACCGAGGAGCGGGCGATCGGCATCGTGCGGAACCGGTCCATGACCCCCTTGCGGAAGTCGTCGTTGACACCCGAACCGACCGCCATGGCGATGTTCATGCCCATCATCGCCATCAGGCCCGGGATCAGGTAGTTGAGGTACTCCTGCCTGCCGCCGCCCATGCTGCCGCCCACCGAGCCGCCGAAGACGTACACGAACAGCAGCGTGAAGATGACCGGCATCAGGAGTGCGTCGAACATCGACTCCGGATCCTTCTTGATCTGGAGCAGGTTGCGCCGCACCAGTGCCCCGATGTGGCGCAGGTTGTTCCGCAGCCCGATCCGGCCCTCGTCGTGGAGCTCCGCGGCCGGTGCGGACGCGGGGGTACCGGTGGGGGTGGGCGTCAGAGTCGTCGTGCTCATGCCGCGACCTCCTGGGGGATCGAGTCGGTGACGGTGGCCTTGTCGCCCGTGATGGCGAGGAACACCTCGTCCAGGCTGGGCAGCGCGGTGGCGACGTGGGCGAGGGAGAACCCGCGGGTGCCGAGCAGGCCGATCACGGCGGTCAGCTGCTCGTCGCTGAGGATCGGCACGTACAGCAGCCCTTCGTCCGGGACCCCCTGGGCGCCTGCGACGCCGTCGAGCCCGGCATCCCGTACCGCCTGTGCCATCGCGGCCAGTTCGGCGGGGTCGGAGGGCCGGATCTGCAAGGTGCGGCCGCCGACCTTGGCCTTGAGCTCGTCCACCCCGCCCCGGGCGATGATCTTTCCGCGGTCGATGACGGTGAGTTCACTTGCGAGCTGTTCCGCCTCTTCCATGTACTGCGTGGTGAGGAGCACGGTCGCTCCCTCCGCCACCATCCGCTGCACCTCGTCCCAGACCTCGTTGCGGGTACGCGGGTCGAGACCGGTCGTCGGCTCGTCCAGGTAGAGGACGGCCGGGCTGCCGATCATGGATGCGGCCAGGTCCAGCCGGCGCCGCATGCCGCCGGAGTAGTCCATCGCGGCCTTCCTGGCCGCGTCGGTGAGCGAGAAGCGCTCCAGCAGTTCGTCGGCGCGGGAGCGGGCCTTCTTGCGCGGCAGGTCGAGCAGCCGGCCGATCATGTAGAGGTTCTCCCAGCCGGACAGCTTCTCGTCCACCGAGGCGTACTGCCCGGTCAGGCCGATGGTCCGGCGCAGCTGGCGGGGCTGCGTCACCACGTCGTAGCCCGCCACGACCGCGTGCCCGGCGTCGGGCAGGATCAGGGTGGACAGAGAGCGTACGAGGGTGGTCTTGCCTGCGCCGTTGGGCCCGAGGACGCCGAGGACGGTGCCCTCGCGTACGTCGAGGTCCACCCCGTCCAGCGCCTTGGTCGTGCCGTAGTGCTTGACCAGCCCCCGTACCTCGACGGCGTTCGCGCCGCCCCTGAGGTTCTTGTCGTGTCGCTTCATGGACACATGACACCAGCCCGCACCGACAAGTCACCGACATGTCGCCGACAGCGGGCCCACCGAAGGCGACAGCCCGCCGATGGGGGGAAGTCGGCGGGCTGTCGGTGGTGCGGCAGTGGTCGGCGGGGCGTCAGTGGAAGGTGTGCTCCGCCGCCGGGAACGTACCGCCGACGACCTCTTCGGCGTACTCCTTGGCGGCGTCGGCGAGCACCTTGCGCAGGTTCGCGTACTGCTTGGTGAAGCGCGGCACCTTGCCGCCGGTCAGTCCGACCATGTCGGTGTAGACCAGCACCTGGGCGTCCGTGTCGGGCCCGGCGCCGATGCCGACGGTCGGGATGTGGAGCGTACGGGTGACCTCGGCGGCCAGCTCGGCCGGTACGAGCTCGAGGACGACGGCGAACGCGCCCGCGTCCTGCACCGCCTTGGCGTCGCGCAGGAGCTGCTGGGCGGCCTCCTCGCCGCGGCCCTGCACCCGGTAGCCCATGGAGTTGACGGACTGAGGCGTCAGGCCGATGTGGCCCATGACGGGGATCCCGGCCTCGACCAGGAGGCGGATCTGCTCGTGCGAGCGCTCGCCGCCCTCCAGCTTGACCGCGCCGACGCCGGCGTCCTTGATCAGCCGGGTGGCGTTGCGCAGGGCCTGGACCGGGCCCTCCTGGTACGACCCGAAGGGCAGGTCCGCGACGATGAGGGCGCGCTTGGTGCCCCGCACGACCGCGGCGGAGAGGATGGCCATCTCGTCCATGGTGACGGGCACCGTGGTCTCGTAACCGAGGTGGACGTTGCCCATGGAGTCGCCGACGAGCATGACCGGGATGCCGGCGTCGTCGAAGACGGACGCGGTCATCGCGTCGTAGGCGGTGAGCATCGGCCACTTCTCGCCCCGCTCGGTGGCGGCGGCGATGTCGTGGACGGTGATGCGGCGGGTGCTCGCGCCCCCGTACAGCGCCTTTCCGGCGCCGGGGGTGGGACTCGCGGGGGGTGTGGCGGACTGGTTCTGCGCAGCCTGAAGCGACATGGCCAACGGCTCCTTCGTCATCTCGTGGCGCCCTGACGGCGTCCCCGGATCCCTTCCATGGTGGCATCCCGCGGCCGTTCCCGGGAAGTGGGCCCACCGGGCCACCGGGAACAGTGCGTGTCGGCCGGGTAAATTCTTTCCAATACGAGACGGTCTCGTATTGGAAATCGGCTAGAGTCCTGCCATGTCCATACCGTCCGGCGCCCCTGCCGCCGCGCCCCGTGTCCCCGAAGCGGTCCACCGCCGCCGCTGGGCCATCCTCGGCGTCCTCATGTTCAGCCTGCTCATCGTCGTTCTGGACAACTCGATCCTGAACGTCGCGGTCAAGACGATCGCCAGCCCCGCGCCGACCGGTATCGGCGCCACCCAGAGCGAGCTCGAGTGGGCCATCAACTCCTACACGCTCGTCTTCGCCGGGCTGCTCTTCACCGCCGGGCTGCTCGGCGACCGCATCGGCCGCAAGAAGGTCCTGCTCGCCGGCATCCTGGTCTTCGGCACCGGCTCCGGCCTGGCCGCGCTCTCCACCTCACCAGGCGAGCTCATCACCTGGCGTGCGCTGATGGGCTTCGGTGCGGCGTTCGTGATGCCGGCCACCCTCGCCGTCCTGATGAACGTCTTCGAGCGCGACGAGCAGCCCAAGGCCATCGGCATCTGGGCCGGCGGCGTCGGGCTCGGCATCGCCATCGGCCCGATCACCGGCGGGGTGCTCCTGGAGCACTTCTGGTGGGGCTCGATCTTCCTGGTCAACGTGCCCGTGGTGATCGTCGCCCTGATCGCCATGGCCCTGCTCGTCCCCGACTCCCGCGACCCGAACCCCGGCCGGGTCGACCCGCTCGGGGTCGTCCTGTCCATCGTGGGCCTGGTCCTGCTGGTGTACGGCATCATCCGCGGCGGCGAACTCGCCTCCTTCACCGATGTCACCGTCCTCGTTCCGCTGATCGGCGGCCTGCTGGTCCTGACGGGCTTCGTCTGGCACGAGAAGCGCAGCAGTCACCCGTCCATCGACATCTCCTACTTCCGCAAGCCCGCCTTCTCGGCCGCCGTCGCGGCCATCGCGCTGGTCTTCTTCGCGCTGATGGGCGTCACGTTCTTCTCCGCCTTCTACCTGCAGAGCGTGCGCGGGTACTCCGCGCTGGAGTCCGGTCTGCTGATCCTGCCGCTCGCCGTCGCGCAGATGATCTTCGCGCCGCGCGCCCGCCTGGTCGTCGACCGCTTCGGCGCCCGCGCCGTCTGCACCGTCGGCATGCTCCTGGTCGCCGCAGGTCTCGCGGCCTTCGCCCTCTTCGAGGCGGACACCCCGCTCTGGATGCTGTGCCTGGTCTTCTTCGTCCAGGGAACGGGCATGGCCCACATCATGCCGCCGGTCACCGTCGCGGTGATGCAGGCGCTGCCACGGGAGCGGGCCGGTTCCGGCTCCGCCATCAACAACACGTTCCGCCAGGTCGGCGGGGCGCTGGGCATCGCCGTGCTCGGCTCGGTGCTCTCCACGGTCTACCGCAGCGACATGGAGGGGCATCTCGGCGGCGTACCGGCCGGTGCGCGGGACGCCGCGGGGGAGTCCATCGAGGCGACCCTGGGCGTCGCGGAGAAGCTCGGCCCGGCAGGCAGGCCGCTGATCGCCGCGGCGCACGACGCGTTCATCGGCGCGATGCACGTCACCGCTCTCGGCTCCGCGGCCGTCGCCCTGGTCGGCGCGGCCGTCGTGGCCGCCTTCCTGCCCGGCAGGCCGCCGGCCGTCGCGCCCGTGGCCGGCGAGGAGCGGGTGCTGCAGTCCTGATCTCCCGCCGGCCGGCGGTCGCTGAGCGTCCGCCGGTCGGCGAGAATCGAGACTGACGGTCAAGAGCGAACGGCGGAACGGCGCAGCGAGAGGCGGCCCACGTGCGGCAGGCGGCACAGAACCCGGGGCAGGACCCGGAGCGGGACGGGCCCCAGGACCCGTCCGCCCCCAGCCCGGCCCCGGAGGTCCGCCGCGGCCGCCCACGCAGCGCGGCCGTGGAGCGGGCCATCCTGGACGCCGTCGTGGAGCTCCTGGAGGCGGGCGAGACGCTGGACGGCCTGTCCATCGAGCGGATCGCCCGCACCGCCGGCGTCGGCAAGGCCACCATCTACCGCCGTTGGAGCGGCAAGGAGGAGATCTTCGTCGACGTCCTGCGCGACATCGAGCCCGCCGAGCCCACCGTCTCCGGCACCGCGGGCCTCGACGACCTGCGGGTGCTTCTGGAATCGATGCGTACGCGCGGTCTCGCCCAGCGCTCCTCGACCCTCCTGCACAACGTGTTCGTGCAGATGAAGAAGCACCCCAGGCTGTGGACCGAGTACCAGAGCACCGTCATCGCGCCGCGCCGCGCCGCCATGCTGGCCGCCGTGCGGCGGGCCGTGGACGCGGGGGAACTCCGCGGCGACCTCGACGTGGACTTCATGGACGACCTGTTCCTTGGCCCCATGCTCGTACGCACCGTCCACCGTCCCGACGCGCCCCTGCCGGAGGACCTCGCGGACCGCATCATCCTGATCCTTCTCCAAGGGCTCGCGCCCAGGCCGGCGAATCCGCAGGTCACGGGCGCCGGGGCGGCGGCGGCCGCAATGTGATCGTTCTGTCATAAGCCGTACGGGCCGGAACCCGCCGCACCGCTACCGTCGTCCTGATGGCAGTACGGCCGTCGTCGGCGGCACGAATGGCGTCACCCATCGCCTAGGGTCGTGAGGCGCGGTGATGTGTACGGCAAGGCAGTGAGGACGAGCGCGATGGTGCAGGCGTACAAGGCGGACACCGAGAGCCCCGGCGCGGGTTCGCAGCCGGTCTCCCGTTTCGGGGCGCTGCGCAGATTCGCGTCGGACCCCGGCATCTGGCGACGGGGCATCATTCTCGCGCTCTGCTCGGTCGTCCTGACGCTCGTGTTGGTCCTCCACGCCGACATCCCCAACACCGTCGGCAACCTGGGCAGTCTCATCGAGACCTTCCTGCCCTGGTTCGGCCTCATGGTGCCGGTGCTGCTGGCCTTCGGCCTGCTCCGGCGCTCGGCCACGGCGGTGATCGCGCTGGTCCTGCCCGTCGCGGTCTGGCTCAATCTCTTCGGCGGCCTGCTGTTCAGCGACAAGTCGGGCTCCGGGGGCGACCTCACCGTCGCGACGCACAACGTCAACGCGGGCAACCCCGACCCCGCTGGAACCGCCCGGCAGGTCGCCCGCTCGGGCGCGGACGTGGTCGCCCTGCAGGAACTGCCCAGCGGCAAGGTGTCGGCCTACGAGGACGCGCTCGCCGAACGCTACCCGCACCACTCCGTGCAGGGCACCGTAGGACTGTGGAGCAAGTACCCGGTGTCGGAGTCCAGGCCCGTCGACATCAAGCTCGGCTGGACCCGCGCGATGCGCGCCACGGTCACCACGCCCGAAGGCCCGGTGAAGGTCTACGTCGCCCACCTGCCCTCCGTGCGGGTCAAGCTCAACGCGGGCTTCACGGCCAATCAGCGCGACGCCAGCGCGGACGCGCTCGGCGAGGCGATCGCCCACGAACCCGTGGAACGGGTCGTCCTGCTCGGAGACCTGAACGGCACGATGAACGACCGCTCGCTGCACGCGGTCACCTCCCAGATGCGCTCCACACAGGGCGCCGCCGGCGACGGATTCGGCTTCAGCTGGCCGGCCTCCTTCCCGATGGCGCGGATCGACCAGATCATGGTCAGGGGGGTCGAACCCCTCGCGTCCTGGACCCTCCCCGCCACGGCCAGCGATCACCTCCCCATCGCCGCCCGCGTCGAGTTGTGAGTGCCGCGCCCTGACGACGGGTACGCCCGCGTTCGCTCGTGACCCAAAGGCCGCCCGCACGGCCGAACTGCGCCTGCGCACAAGGAGACCGGGCCGCCGGCGGGGGTTTCCACGGCGTGTGCGGCCCGCCGAGTGATGCCCACATCACACCTCGGCGCAACGGGTCGTTCACCTCCAGGCACGAAACGTCTGAGAGACTTTGTTCCGACGGGATACATAATCCGTCCCGGCAACGAAGCCGACGCTCCCGCCACCACGCCGCCGCCTCCCGCACTCCACGGACCGGGTGGCCACCCCCGAAAGGTCCCCACCATGCCCCTGGCCCTGCTCGCCCTCGCTGTGAGCGCCTTCGGCATCGGCACCACCGAGTTCGTGATGATGGGCCTGCTGCCCAACGTCGCGGACGATCTGGGAACGTCCGTCCCCACCGCCGGCTACCTCGTCTCGGCGTACGCGATCGGCGTCGTCCTCGGTGCCCCCCTGCTCACCGGTCTCGGCTCCCGGATCCCGCGCAAGCGGATGCTCCTGCTGCTGATGGCCGTCTTCACCGTCGGCAACGCCGCCTCCGCGTTCGCGCCCGACTTCGGCTGGCTCATGGCCGGCCGGTTCCTGGCGGGGCTGCCGCACGGTGCGTTCTTCGGCGTCGGCGCCGTCGTCGCCGCCCGCCTCGTGCCGGACGGGCGGCAGGCCCGCGCCGTCGCCACGATGTTCCTGGGGCTGACCGTCGCCAACATCATCGGTGTGCCGGCGGCGACCCTGCTCGGGCAGCACCTCGGCTGGCGCGCGACCTTCATCGTGGTCGCGCTGATCGGCCTCGGCGCCATGGCCGCGCTCGCCCGTCTCGTCCCGCGGATCCCCGTCGATGCGCACCAGAACGTCCGCCGCGAGCTCAGCGCGCTGGGCAACCGGCAGGTGCTGCTCGGCCTGCTCACCGCGGTCCTGGGCTTCGCGGGTGTCTTCGCCGTCTACTCCTACCTGTCCTCGATGACGACCGAGGCGATGGGCTTCGGCGAGTCCTCGGTCACGCTGGTGCTCGCGCTCTTCGGTATCGGGATGACCCTGGGCGCCCTCGCGGCCGGACCGCTGACCGACCGGGCGCTGCGGCCCACCCTGTACGGCTCGCTGGGTGCCCTGGCCGTCGTCCTCGTCGTCTTCCCCTTCGCGGCCCACGTGCAGTGGGCGGCGCTGGTCATGGTGGTGCTGCTCGGCGGCATCGGCTTCATGACCACCACGCCGCTGCAGATGCTCGTGATGAACAAGGCCAAGGACGCGCCCACGCTTGCCTCGGCCTCCAACCACTCCGCCTTCAACCTCGCCAACGCCGGTGGGGCCTGGCTCGGCGGTGTGGCCATCGCGGCGGGCTGGGGCTGGACCTCCCCGGCCTTCGTCGGTGCCGTCCTGGCGGTCGCCGGCCTCGGGGTGGCGGCCACGGCCGGTTTCCTCGACCGCACCCCCGGCGAGTCCCGGGTGGTGGCCTCCGGCGCCTTCGCCGCCGAGACCGGGGTGCGCGAGACGGCCGGGGCGCGCGCCTCCGGGGCCTGAGTGCCTGTCGGGTGACCTCTGATCGGTCGGACACCCGACAGGCGCTGAGCGACGCGAGGCTTCACGCCCTTCGGTCCACAGGCCCGCGCACCCGGTGTCACCCGAAACCGGTGCGCGGGTGTGCGTGTCAGCTCGACTCGCGCCACTTGTTGGTGATCGGGAGCCTGCGGTCCTTGCCGAAGCCCTTCGGTGAGATCTTCGTGCCCGGCGGGTACTGCCGGCGCTTGTACTCCGCCGTGTCCACCATCCGCAGCGTCCTCGTCACCAGGGCGTCGTCGAACCCGGCCGCCACGATCGCGTCCCTGCCCTGGTCCCGGTCGACGTACATCTCCAGGATCCGGTCCAGTACGTCGTAGTCCGGCAGCGAGTCCGTGTCCACCTGGCCCGGGCGCAGTTCGGCGCTCGGCGGCTTGGTGATCGAGGCCTCGGGGATCGGCGGGACCTGCCCGCGCTCCTCGGCGGCCCGGTTGCGCCACCTCGCCAGGCGGAAGACCGACGTCTTGTACACGTCCTTGATCGGTCCGTAGGCACCGACCGAGTCCCCGTACAGGGTGGAATAACCCACCGCAAGCTCGGACTTGTTGCCCGGGGCCAGCACGATCTGGCCCTCCTGGTTGGACAGGGCCATCAGCATCGTGCCGCGCAGCCGCGACTGGAGGTTCTCCTCGGCCAGGCCGGTGAGTGCCAGCGATCCCATGTAGGCGTCGAACATCGGCTCGATCGGTACGGTGCGGAAGTTGAGCCCCGTACGCCGGGCGAGTTCGGCGGCGTCGCCCTTGGAGTGCTCCGAGGAGTACTTCGACGGCATCGAGACTCCGTACACGTGCGCGGCGCCGAGCGCGTCGCAGGCGATCGCCGCGACCAGCGCCGAGTCGATACCGCCGGAGAGCCCGATCAGCACGCTGCTGAAACCGTTCTTCGCAGCGTACGCGCGCAGTCCCACGACCAGCGCCGAGTACAGCTCCTCGTCGTCGTCCAGCCGTTCGGCGTAGCCGCCTGTCAGCTCGGCCTCGTAGGAGGGGAGCGGCTCCTCGCTCAGCACCACGTGGTCGATCCGCAGTCCGTCGGCGACGGTCCCCGACGGCGCCCCGGCCGACGCGGCCGGGAGATCCAGGTCAAGGATGACGCTGCCCTCGGCGAACTGGGGTGCGCGGGCGATGACTTCGCCGTCCTTGTCGACGACGATCGAGTCGCCGTCGAAGACCAGCTCGTCCTGGCCGCCGATCATCGCCAGGTACGCCGTTGTGCAGCCGGCCTCCTGGGCGCGCCTGCGGACCAGTTCGAGCCGGGTGTCGTCCTTGTCCCGTTCGTACGGTGAGGCGTTGATCGACAGCAGCAGACCGGCCCCTGCTGCGCGCGCCGCCGGGACGCGGCCGCCGTCCTGCCAGAGGTCCTCGCAGATCGCGAGCGCCACGTCGATGCCGTGGACCCTCACGACGGGCATCGAGTCACCGGGTACGAAGTACCGGAACTCGTCGAACACGCCGTAGTTGGGCAGGTGGTGCTTGGCGAAGTTCAACGCGATCCGGCCGCGGTGCAGCACCGCGGCCGCGTTGCGCGGGGAACCCGCGGGCTGCCCGTAACGCACGGCTGTGTGCTCCGAGCGGTCCAGGTAGCCGACGACGACCGGCAGTTCGCCGAAACCCTCGTCGACCAGGCGGGAGGCGAGCGTGCGCAGCGCCTCCCGCGACGCCTCGACGAAGGACGAGCGCAGGGCCAGGTCCTCGACGGGGTAGCCGGTCAGCACCATCTCGGGGAACGCCACCAGGTGAGCGCCCTGCTCGGCGGCGTGGCGGGTCCAGCGGACGATCGACTCGGCGTTGCCGGAGATGTCACCGACGGTCGCGTCGATCTGGTTCAGTGCGAGACGTAGTTGAGGCACGGAACCAGTGTAATCGTCTGACTGACGCGATGTCCTGGCAAGCCGCGTCCTCGCTGCCGCGCCGCCGCGCGGAGACGAGGTTCCGGGTGGCTCAGCGGAGGTAGCCGAGCACCGTCATCATGCCCGCCTCCGCGTGATACACGTTGTGGCAGTGCAGCATCCACAGGCCGGGGTTGTCGGCGTCCAGGTCCACCGTCAGCGAGCGGCCGGGCAGGACCGCGGCGGTGTCCTTGCGGGCGCCGAGGGCCGTACCGGCCAGGGCGAAGGTGTGGCCGTGCAGATGGATCGGATGCCACATCGATGTGCGGTTGGTGAAGACCAGCCGCACACGCTCCCCGGCCTTGACGGGCTGACGCACCGCCGGGTCGTAGGGCTTGCCGTCGAAGGACCAGTTGTACGCGTCCATGGAACCCGACAGCGTCATGCGCACGGTCCGGTCGGGCTCGCGGTCCGCCAGTGCCACCGACTCGTCCGCGACCAGCCGGTCGGCGGTGACGAGCTCGCCGTCCAGCTCCGAGGGCCGGGCGTCGGCGGGCGGGATCTCTCCCGACGCCGTCCTCAGCACGGCCAGCGCCTGCGCCTCCTTGCCCTCGGCGAGCGCGGTGAGCGGGAACACCCCGTCCCCGGCGGTCACCAGCACGTCGTACCGCTCGCCCATCGCCAGCAGCAGGGTGTCGGTCTCGGTGTGCCGCACCGGGTAGCCGTCCGTGTGCGTCACGGTCATCCGGTGGCCGCCGAGCGCGAGCCGGAACGCCGTGTCCCCGCCCGCATTGATGACGCGCAGCCGGATGCGGTCCCCGGGCCTGGCCTCGAAGACCGAGGGGTCGCTCGCCCTGCGGCCGTTGACGAGGTAGTACGGATACGCGACGTCGCCGGCGTGGCCGCCGAGCAGGTCGCTGCTCGCGCCGACCAGGAGCCGTGAGGGGACGTCGCCGCCGGGGGCTGCCGTACGCCGGCGCCCCGTCTTCGCCTTGTGGCCCGCGGCGTCGTGACTGCTGCCCCGGCCCTTGGTCAGTTCGTCGAGGACCGCGTCGGGGGTGGAGCCGTCCACCCCGTCGAGCCAGTCGTCGAGGACGACCACCCATTCCTTGTCGTAGGCGAGTGGTTCTCTCGGGTCCTCGACGATGAGGGGCGCGTACAGCCCGCGGTCGAGCTGGACGCCCGAGTGCGGGTGGAGCCAGTGCGTACCCGGGTGGGACACGGCGAAGCGGTAGGTGAAGTCCGTCCCGGGCTCGATCGCCTTCTGGGTCAGGCCGGGGACGCCGTCCATGTCGTTGCGCAGCGCGAGGCCGTGCCAGTGCATGGAGGTCGACTGTGCCAGGCGGTTGGCGAGGGTGAGCTCCAGGTGGTCGCCCGCGGTGACCCGGACGGCCTGGCCGGGCAGCCGGTCACCGTAGGACCAGGTGGGGACGGTGAGGCCGCCGCCCAGGTCCAGGCCGGAGGCGCCGGCGGTCAGAGAGACCTTCCGCAGGGGGCCGGTGCCCCGCTTGGCCTCGGCGTCCGCGACCTCCGGGCCGTCGGGGGTGACGTAGGTGTCGGCGGCCCGCGCGGGCGAGGCGGCGCGGTGCGGGGCGGCGTAGGACCTGGTGGCGAGGGCCGCTGTGCCCGCCAGGGCGAGGCTGGAGCCGAGCACGGTGCGGCGACTGGGCATTTCAGACATATTGCGCACCGTACCCTCGCCGGGTATACGGATGGCGCCCCGACACCCGACCGGCCCGGGACCCCACGCCAAGGGCGGGGGGAACCGGGCCGGGACGCGTCGCGACGGGACCTCGGTCAGGAGCGGGCGTAGACCTTCTCGGCCCAGCCCGCGATCTGCTCGTCGGAGAGATGGCGGGCCAGATCGGCCTCGCTGATCATCCCGATGAGCCTCTTGTCCTCGATGACCGGAAGCCGGCGGATGCGGTGACTCTGCATCTCGTCGAGCACGGCGTCGACACCCGCGCCCGCGTCGATCCAGCGGGGGGTACCGTCACAGAGCTCGCCCGCTGTCACCTCCGAGGGGTCGTGCCCCGACGCCACGCACTTGATCACGATGTCGCGGTCGGTGATGATCCCGACCATCCTGTCCTGCTCGCCGTTGGCGGAAACGGGGAGCGCCCCCACCTCGTGGTCCCGCATCATCTGCGCCGCGCGGTCGAGCGTCTCGTGGGCGGGGATCCAGTGGGTCCCGCTGCTCATGATGTCCTTGGCGGTGGTCATGTGATTTCCTCCCGCGTGCCGGTGGGCATGCCTTACGACCCCGAGCCACCACCATTGTGGTGGGCCCGCCCGGCGTACGCGACCGCTGGCGGATCACCCGGGCGGGTGTACGCCGCGTACGGGTGCCGACGCTGCCGCGACTCACGCGCGGGGCGCGGCCCCCCTCTCCCGGAGCATGTCCGCCATCAGGTCAAGTTCGGACCGCTGTGCCTCCACCATGCCCCGGGCGAGCCGCCTCTCCGCCGGAACCGTGCACCGCTCGGCGCAGCCCTCGGCCATGGCGACGCCCCCCTTGTGGTGATCGGTCATCAACTGCAGGAAGAGGATCTCGGCCTTCCGCCCGTCGGCCTCACCCAGCCGCTTCAACTCGGTCCGGGTGGCCATGCCGGGCATGAGGGCCCCGTCATGATCCATATCCATATCCATATCCATGCCCGGCCCGCCCGCCATGTCCCGCATGCCCGCCATGCCGTCCGCGCCGTGTCCGTCGCCGCCGTGCCCATGACCGTCCGCACCGCCGGACATCCACGCCATCGGTCCCTGGCCGTCCGGGGCCGTCTTGGGCAGCTCCCACAGGTCCAGCCAGCCCAGCAGCATGCCCCGCTGATTGGCCTGGGTGTTGGCGATGTCGTACGCGAGACGCCGTACGTCCTCGTCACCGGTCACGTCCCGGACCACGAAGGACATCTCCACGGCCTGCTGGTGGTGAACGGCCATGTCCCGGGCGAAACCCGCGTCCGCCGAGTCCGCGGCGGGCGTACGGGGTGCGGGTGCCGCCCTGTCGCCCCGCGCGGAGGCGACCGTCGCCGCGCCGGCGAACAGCAGGGCGAGGCCCACGGCGGAGCCGGCCGCCCACCGGACACGACGGGTGCGCGAGGGGCTCACCCGTCGACCCCGCCCGTGCAGGGGGCCCCGGGCTCGGGCGTCTGCGCACCCTGGACGTACTTCGCGAAGAACCGGGCCACCCGGGGGTCGTCCGCGCTGTCCACCGTGACCTGCTTGCCCCAGGCGCTGAGCATGATGGCCCCGGCCTGACCCTCGTACGGGGACATCAGGGAGTAGGGAGTGCTCCGGACGCGCGACGCGAGCTTGCCGATGTCGCCCCCGGAGGCCTTGCCGGTGTGCGTCACCCAGACCGCACCGTGTTCCAGCGCGTGCACGGCGTTGACGTTCGGAACGGTCTTCTCGTATACGACGCCGTCGCAGTTCAGCCAGGCCGGGTTGTGGTCCCCGCCGACCGGTGGCTCCATCGGGTACTTCACCGCGGTCGTGACGTGGTTGCGGGTCAGCTTCTTCGCGTCCCACGTCTTCTCGCCCGCGATCGGCTCGGCGGCGAGGTCCTTCCTGTCCCGCTCGGTCTGCTTGGAGTCCTGGGCCCGGCTCTCCCCGACCCGCTCCTTCGCCTCGGACTTCTCCAGCAGCATGTACGACCCGAAACCGATCAGACCTGCCACGACGACGGCACTCACGCCTATGGCGACGACCCGGTTGCGGCGGTCACGCGCGCGGTCGGCACTGCGCATCTGCTCCATGCGGGTCCTGCGGTCGAAGCTCATGTCGTCGGGTCCTTCTGCCAAGGGGTCGGGAGGGACGGTGGGATAGAGCGGGTGATCCGGTGCGCGCGGGGCCGTGGGGAGCCCTCCTGCCCCTTGCACACCATGGGCGCCGATCGTAGTGGGTGCTCGCGTGCTCTCTCTCACACCGTGTGCGTAATGTGGGTGAAATCCCGGGTCGTGATACTGAGGTGTCCCCCTACCCCGGGCGGTGGTGCACGGACCGTCTGAACTGCAAGGATGTGGCTATGGACAAGCAGCAGGAATTCGTCCTCAGGACGCTTGAGGAGCGTGACATCCGCTTCGTAAGGCTGTGGTTCACCGACGTTCTCGGTTACCTCAAGTCCGTCGCCGTGGCCCCGGCCGAGCTGGAGCAGGCCTTCGACGAGGGCATCGGCTTCGACGGCTCCGCCATCGAGGGCTTCGCCCGTGTATACGAATCGGACATGATCGCCAAGCCGGACCCCGGCACGTTCCAGATCCTCCCGTGGCGCGCGGAGGCTCCGGGAACGGCGCGGATGTTCTGCGACATCCTGATGCCGGACGGCTCGCCCTCCTTCGCCGACCCGCGCTACGTCCTCAAGCGCATCCTGGCCAAGACCTCCGACCTGGGCTTCACCTTCTACACGCACCCGGAGATCGAGTTCTTCCTGCTGAAGAACAAGCCGGTCGACGGCAGCCGCCCGACCCCGGCCGACAGCTCCGGCTATTTCGACCACACCCCGCAGAACGTCGGCATGGACTTCCGCCGCCAGGCGATCACCATGCTCGAGTCGATGGGCATCTCGGTCGAGTTCAGCCACCACGAGGGCGCCCCCGGCCAGCAGGAGATCGACCTCCGGTACGCGGACGCGCTGTCCACCGCCGACAACATCATGACCTTCCGCCTGGTCATGAAGCAGGTCGCACTGGAGCAGGGCGTGCAGGCGACCTTCATGCCGAAGCCTTTCTCGGAGTACCCGGGCTCCGGCATGCACACCCACCTCTCCCTCTTCGAGGGCGACCGCAACGCCTTCTACGAGTCGGGCGCCGAGTACCAGCTCTCCAAGGTCGGCCGCTCCTTCATCGCGGGCCTGCTCAAGCACGCCGCGGAGATCTCCGCCGTGACGAACCAGTGGGTCAACTCCTACAAGCGCATCTGGGGCGGTTCCTCCCGCTCCGCGGGAGCCGGTGGCGAGGCCCCCTCGTACATCTGCTGGGGCCACAACAACCGCTCCGCACTGATCCGCGTCCCGATGTACAAGCCCGGCAAGACCGGCTCGGCCCGCGTCGAGGTCCGCTCCATCGACTCCGGCGCCAACCCCTACCTGACGTACGCCGTCCTGCTCGCGGCGGGCCTCAAGGGCATCGAGGAGGGCTACGAACTCCCGGCCGGCGCCGACGACGACGTCTGGGCACTGTCCGACTCGGAGCGCCGCGCGATGGGCATCGAGCCGCTCCCGCAGAACCTGGGCGAGGCCATCTCGCTGATGGAGAAGAGCGAGCTGGTCGCCGAGACACTGGGCGAGCACGTCTTCGACTTCTTCCTGCGCAACAAGAAGCAGGAGTGGGAGGAGTACCGCAGCGAGGTTTCGGCCTTCGAGCTGAAGGCACTGCTGCCGGTGCTGTAGTAGCAGGTCAGCGCCGGTAGGGCGCTTGGGCGTGGCTTCGGGCCGACGGTGTCTTGCCGTCGGCCCGAAGCCGTTTCCCGCTTCCGTCCGGCCGCCTTCTAACGGGCGTTCATGAACTCAGTCGGCTTCAGTGCGCGTTCGTTGCTCCGGACATCGCCGATCCAGCCGTGCAGAAGCTGGTCGAGCTTGCCGCCGTACTCGTAGCCCCCGAGCAGCCAGGGGAGTCCGAGACTGGTGAGGCCGGAGTTGCGGGTGGAGGGGTTGCGGGCCACGGGGCAGCCGTCGACGTACATGACGGTGTGGCGGCCGTCGTTGACGACGGCGACGTGCCACCACGTGTCGAGCGGCAGCGAGTGGCCCCAGTTGCTGACCGACACGTCGAGGTTCTCGGGGTAGACACACCACTGGAGCTCACGGCCGCCGGAGAGGCTGAGCGTCGCGACGGGTTCGTCGGGGTCGTTCTTGAGTTTGCCCGCCTCGCGTGCGAGGCCCCAGCGGCTGATGAGCGCGGCCCAGCCGTTGCGGCCGTCCTCCCAGTCGGCGGGCAGCTTGAAGAACGCCTCGAAGGTGTAACCGGACCTGAAGGTAGCCGAGTTGATCGGGGCGCGGTCACCGGTGGTGAGGTGCGCCCCGCGCAGCGGTGTCTTGTCGCCGGCGAAGTACAGACTGGCGTGGCCGGGCTGGTCGGGATGGTGCTCGGCGGACCACGTGAGGGCGGTCGCCGGGTCGGAGCCGGGGGCGACGACCTTGGTGAGGTCGTTGCCGCGCCCGGTCAGGTCGCGGACCCGGTCGGTGTCGTGGGAGGCGTCGAAGCGCCAGTACGCGACCGTGCCGGGGATGAGCATCCGCGAGGCCGGACGGGAGGGGCGTGCCCGGACCGGCGCGAAGTCGGCGAAGCGCTCCTCGAAGTCGATGTCGACGGCGAAGCGGTCCTGCGGGCCGGTCAGTTCGACCTCCTCGCGCTCCAGTGCGTTCAGGCCCTCGCCGACGCGGCCGAGGATCCAGGGGGAGAGGGTCTCGACGTCGATGGTGTTGCGGGCCAGGTCGAAGCGGTAGAGCCGGATCATCGCGGCGCCGCCGTAGTAGCGGTCCTGGTAGTTGGTGATGTGCAAGTGGGTGTCGTTGCCCGCCGCGTTGGCGCGGGCGGTGCGGGCCGGCGGCCAGTAGTGCCCGTTCAGGGTGAGGAAGATCTGGTCCGTGCTGTTGATCAGCTCGTCCCACAACTCCTGTCCGTGGTCGGAGAGCTGGGCCTCGTCGCCGTAGGTGTCCGCGTAGACGAGCTCGTGGGTGGTGAGGATCACCGGCGTGCCGGGGTGCCTGGCGATGACGTCCTTGGCCCAGGCGATGCTGCCCGGTGACGGCCGCCAGTCCAGGGAGAGCACCATCCACTCGCGGCCGGCCGCCCGGAAGAGGTGGTACGTGTTGTAGCCGCCCGGGCTGGCGCCGCCGAAGCCTGGCGAGTGACGGAAGCGGTGCGGACCGAAGACGTCCAGGTAGGGCGAGTCGCCCCGCGTGTCATCGGTGGAGGAGCCGATGTCGTGGTTGCCCGCGACGACGCTGTAGGGGACTCCCTTGCGGTCCAGGACGCGGAACGCCTCGTCGGCGGCTGCGAATTCCCCCGCCTTGCCGTTCTGGGTGATGTCGCCCAGATGTGCCATGAAGACGATGTTCTCGTCCTTGGCGTGGTCCAGGAGATACCGGAACGTCGCCTCGACGGGGGCCGGGTGGATGCTCTCGTCGTCGAAGAGGAACTGCGTGTCCGGCATCACGACCATGGTGAACCGCGAGTCGTCGGTGTCGGGGCGCCACGAGCCGTTGTTCCCCGTGGCCTCCTCGGCCGACGCCGTCGCTGCCGTCGCGGCCAGCCCCGCGAAGGCGGCTCCCGCGAGTCCCGCGCCCACGAGCATGGACCGACGGCTCAAGCCGAGCTGAGGCCCATCCGGTATGTGGTGTGTGTCGCACATGGTGAACCCGCTTCATGAACAATCCGGCAATGTCGGTCGGACGCTACGTGCGGAGGGCGAGCTCCGGCCCAATCGCGGGAGAAGGACGGGTGAATGGTGCGAAGACCCATGCTTGCGCCGCCGTTCAGGGTCACCGCCTCGTCCGGGGGTCGGGTAGTCTGACCCCTCCCGAGACCGGGACCGACCAAGGAGGTGAGACCCATCAACGCTGTCGCAGGACGGGTGCTCACCTCTCGTCGTCGCCGGCCCCACGGGGTCTGAGCGGCCGCGGAGCGCCCATCGGTTTCCCCCGAAAGGCTCCGCCCCATGCAGGAATCCCCGCTACCGCTCGCCCTCTCCACGATCGTCACCACGCTGCGCGCCGCCGGCTGTGTCTTCGCCGAGGACGAGGCCGAACTCCTTCTCTCCACGGCCGACGGGCCCACCGAACTCGCCGCCATGGTCGACCGCCGTGCGGCCGGCCTGCCGCTCGAACACGTGCTCGGCTGGGCCGAGTTCTGCGGGCTGCGGATCGCCGTGGACCCAGGGGTCTTCGTGCCCCGGCGGCGCACCGAGTTCCTCGTCCGGCAGGCCCTCGCTCTCGCCCCGGAGCGGGCGGTCGTCGTCGACCTCTGCTGCGGTTCGGGCGCGCTGGGCGCCGCCTTGACCGCCTCTCTGCCCGGGGCCCGACTGCACGCCGCCGACGTCGAACCCGCCGCCGTGCGCTGCGCGCGGCGCAACGTGGGCGATCGGGGGACGGTCTACGAGGGTGACCTCTTCGCGCCCCTGCCGCGCTCTCTGCGCGGTCACGTCGACATCCTCCTCGCCAACGTCCCGTACGTGCCGACCGGTGATGTCGCGCTGCTGCCCCCGGAGGCGCGCATCCATGAGCCGCGCGTCGCGCTCGACGGCGGTGGCGACGGGCTCGACGTCATGAGGCGGGTGGTCGCGGAGGCGACGGACTGGCTGGCCCCGGGAGGCAGCCTGCTGGTCGAGACCAGTGAGCGGCAGGCGGCAAGCGCCGAGGCGGCCCTGGGCGGCAGCGGGCTGATGTCACGCGTCGTCGTCTCCGAGGAGCTGTACGCCACCGTCGTCATCGGGACCCGGCCGCATCGGCCGTCCCGGGGGAGGCGCGGAGGAAGCCAGGGCTGCGCCCCCTCTCCGTATCCACCTGCACAGGGCTAGGCTCGAAGGGCGGATATGTGTGGTCGGCTGGCAGGAGAACACGGGATGACGACGGTGCCGGGACGCAGGAGCAGTACGTTCACCCGACTGCTGCGGCACGGTTTCACCGATCCGTCCGCCGCCGAGAGACTGCTGGATCTGCCCGAGCTCTCCTCCGTACGGGCCGATCCGGTCCTCTTCGACGCGCTCGGGGCCACCGCGGACCCCGATCTGGCGCTGAACAGCCTCGTACGGCTCGTGGAGGCCGAGGCGCCCGAGGAGCGGCAGGTCCTCCTGGACACCCTCGTCGCGGCCAAGCCGCTGAGGGACCGGCTCCTCGGCGCTCTCGGTGCCTCGGAGGCGCTGGGCGACCATCTCGCACGGCATCCGCACGACTGGCACGCGCTCGTCACGTACGAGGCCACCGATCTGCACCCCGGGGTCCTCGAGTTCGAGCGCATGCTCGACGACGTCGTGGATCCGGATTCGCTGCGGGTCGCCTATCGCAGGTCACTCCTGTCCATCGCGGCCCGTGACGTGTGCGGGACGACGGACGTCGCCCAGGTCGCCGCCGAGCTGGCCGACCTGGCGACGGCGACCCTGCGGGCGGCGCTCGCCATTGCGTGCGCCGCCGCCCCGGCCGACGCCGCGCAGTGCCGGCTGGCCGTCATCGCGATGGGCAAGTGCGGCGGACACGAGCTGAACTACGTGTCCGACGTCGACGTGATCTTCGTGGGCGAGCCCGCCATGGGTGCGGAGGAGAGCAGCGCCATACAGGCCGCCTCCCGCCTCGCCGCCCACATGATGCGGGTCTGCTCCGACACCACCGTCGAGGGCACGATCTGGCCCGTTGACGCCAACCTCCGCCCGGAGGGCCGCAACGGGCCACTGGTGCGGACCCTGTCCTCCCACCTCGCCTACTACCAGCGCTGGGCCAAGACCTGGGAGTTCCAGGCCCTGCTGAAGGCCCGGCCGGTGGCCGGCGACCCCGACCTGGGCGCGGAGTACGTCGCGGCCGTGTCACCACTGGTGTGGCAGGCCGCCGAGCGGGAGAACTTCGTCGGCGACGTCCAGAAGATGCGCCGCCGCGTCGTCGACAACATCCCCGTCGACCGGGTCGACCGCGAGCTCAAGCTCGGCCCCGGCGGGCTCCGGGACGTCGAGTTCGCCGTACAGCTGCTGCAGCTCGTCCACGGCCGCAGCGACAACACCCTGCACTCCGGGTCCACGCTGGAGGCGCTGCGCGCCCTCGCGGACGGCGGCTACGTCGGCAGGGCCGACGCCGCCCAGCTGGACGAGGCCTACCGCTTCCTGCGCGCCATGGAGCACCGGATCCAGCTCTACCGGCTGCGCCGCACGCACCTGGTCCCCGAGGACGAGGCCGACCTGCGGCGGCTCGGGCGCTCGCTGGGGCTGCGCACGGATCCGGTCGCCGAACTCAACCGGGCGTGGCGCCGGCACGCGTCCGTGGTGCGGCGGCTGCACGAGAAGCTCTTCTACCGGCCGCTCCTTGACGCGGTCGCCCAGCTCGCCCCCGGTGAGAGCAGGCTCAGCCCCAAGGCCGCCGTCGTACGCCTCGAAGCCCTGGGCTACGCCGACCCCGCCGCGGCGCTCAGACACCTGGAGGCCCTGTCGTCCGGGGTGTCCCGCAAGGCCGCCATCCAGCGCACGCTGCTGCCGGTGCTGCTCGGCTGGTTCGCGGACTCCGCCGACCCGGACGCGGGCCTCCTCGGCTTCCGGCAGGTCTCCGACGCGCTCGGCAAGACCCCCTGGTACCTGCGCCTCCTGCGGGACGAGGGTGCCGCCGCCGAGAACCTCGCCCGGGTCCTGTCCGCCGGGCGGCTCGCCCCCGATCTGCTCATGCGCGCCCCGGAGGCCGTCGCCATCCTCGGCGACCCCGAAGGGCTCCGGCCGCGCCACCGTGAACACCTGGAGCAGGAGGTGCTCGCCGCCGTCGGCCGGGCGCAGGGCGCCGAAGCGGCGGTCGCGGTGGCGCGGGGGGTGCGGCGGCGGGAGCTGTTCCGTACGACGGCGGCCGACCTCATCGGCTCTTACGGCACCGAGGACAACCCGGCGGAGCCCGATCCCGGTGCACTGGTGGACCGGGTCGGCTCCGCGGTCACCGATCTGAACGCCGCCACGCTCTCCGGGGCCCTGCGCGCCGCGGTACGTGCCCGGTGGGGGGACACCCTGCCGACCCGGTTCGCGGTCATCGGGATGGGCCGCTTCGGCGGGCACGAGCTGGGTTACGGCTCGGACGCCGACGTCCTGTTCGTGCACCAGCCCCGGGAAGGGGTCGCCGACGAGGAGGCGACGCGGGCCGCCAACACCGTCATCACGGAGATGCGCAGACTGCTGGAACTGCCGACCGCCGATCCGCCGCTCCTCATCGACGCCGACCTCCGCCCGGAGGGCAAGAGCGGCCCCCTGGTGCGCACCCTGAAGTCGTACGAGGCGTACTACCGGCGCTGGTCGCTGGTCTGGGAGAGCCAGGCACTGCTCCGCGCCGAGCCGATGGCAGGGGACCTTGATCTCGGCCGGGCCTTCGTCGAGCTGATCGACCCGATGAGGTACCCGGTGGAGGGGCTCGGGGACGACGCCGTGCGGGACATCCGGCGGCTCAAGGCGCGGATGGAGTCCGAACGTATGCCGCGCGGGGCCGACCCGACGCTCCACACCAAGCTGGGACGGGGCGGGCTGAGCGACGTCGAGTGGACGGTGCAGCTGATGCAGATGCAGCACGGCTGGGCCGAATCCGGGCTGCGGACCACACGTACCCGGGAGGCTCTCGCCGCGGCGTGCGCGGCCGGTCTGATCCCGGCCGAGGAGGCGCAGACGCTGGACGAGGCGTGGGTCCTGGCCTCACGGGTGCGCAACGCGGTGATGCTGGTGCGGGGGCGGCCGGGCGACACCTTCCCCTCGAACCCGCGCGAGCTGACGGCGGTCGGGCGCTACCTCGGATACGAGCCGGGGCACGTCGGGGACATGCTGGACGACTACCGGCGTATCACCCGACGGGCGCGGGCCGTGGTCGAGGAGAGGTTCTACGGCGCGGCCGGCTGAGAGGCACACGGCCCGCGGGCCGGGACGGGCCGCCGCCCGGAGGGCTCAGGCCTTCTCGGCGGCGCTCGCCGAGGTGGCCCGCTCGGCGGCGCTCGCCGAGGTGGCCCGCGGACGCAGCGGCGGGCGGGGGTTCCGGCACAGCGCGCGCAGCCGCCCGCCGCGGACGGCGACTCCTTGCGGAAGGCGGTGCGGTAGCGTTCCGTACCAGGCGTACGAGAGCGCCAGGCCGAAGCTCAGGCACACCATGCCGCCGACCGCGTCCAGCCAGAAGTGGTTCGCGGTCGCCACGATCACGACCAGTGTGGCCATCGGGTAGAGCAGTCCCAGGATGCGCGCCCAGGGTGCTGAGGCCAGGGCGAAGATGGTCAGACCGCACCACAGGGACCAGCCGATGTGCATGGACGGCATCGCCGCGTACTGGTTGGACATGTGCTTGAAGTTGCCCGAGGCCATCGAACCCCAGGTGTGGTGCAGCATCACGGTGTCGAAGAACCCCCCGCCGCTCATCAGCCGGGGAGGGGCCAGCGGGAAGAGGTAGTAGCCGAGCAGCGCCACCGCCGTGGTCGCGAAGAGGACGAGCCGGGTGGCCGCGTAGCGGCCGGGATGGCGGCGGAACAGCCAGATGAGCACGCCGATCGTCACGACGAAGTGCAGCGTCGCGTAGTAGTAGTTCATCGACACGATCAGCCATGTCACCGAATTGATGCCGTGGTTGACCGACTCCTCGAAGGCGAGCCCCAGGCTGTGCTCGATGGACCAGATCCAGTCGGCGTTCCTGAGAGCCGCGTCCTTCTGCTCGGGCACGGCGTTGCGCACCAGCGAGTACAGCCAGTAACTGACCGCGATCAGCAGGATCTCGAACCAGAGGCGTGGCCGGCGCGGGGCCCGGAGGGCTGTGAGCGAGAAGCGGGTACGCATGTGTGACCGGCTGATCGCTCGCGTGGAACCGGACACCGTCCCTCCGTCCGCTACGGGTGACGGGGTGACCGCCGTGCGGTCTTCCTGTGTGGTCACGTGCGATTCACCCATAGGCGCAGAGTCTGCCAGATACGTCCCCCTCCGCCCGATGATCCTACGGTCGGGTTCCGGTCGCACGTTCTGTTCCTCACGGGCGGGGGCGGGTTGCCGCGGAGGGTCCCGGCCCGGAGGCCGTCGAACCGCGTACGACCAGCTCGGGCATGAACACGAACTCGCTGTGCGGTGCGGGCGTGCCGCCGATCTCCTCCAGCAGCGTGCGCACGGCGGCCTGACCCATCGCGGTCACCGGCTGACGGATCGTGGTCAGCGGCGGATCGGTGAACGCTATGAGTGGCGAGTCGTCGTAGCCCACCACGGAGAGGTCCCTGGGGACCTCCATCGACAGCCGGCGTGCCGCCCGGATCGCACCGAGCGCCATCATGTCGCTCGCGCACACCACCGCGGTGCAACCGCGTTCCATCAGGGCCGAGGCAGCCGCCTGACCGCCCTCCAGCGTGTACAGGGAGTGCTGGATCAACTCCTCCACGGCGTCGGCCGTGAGGTTCAGCTGCTCCTGCATCGTGGCGTGAAACCCCTCTATCTTGCGGAGCACCGGCACGAAGCGCTTGGGTCCGACGGCCAGGCCGATGCGCTGGTGACCGAGAGCCACCAGGTGCGTCACCGCGAGCCGCATCGCGGCCCGGTCGTCGGGTGAGATGAACGGCGCCTGCACCTTGGGTGAGAAGCCGTTGACCAGTACGAATGGAACGCCCTGGACCCGCAGTTGTTCGTAGCGCTGCATGTCGGCCGAGGTGTCGGCGTGCAGTCCCGAGACGAAGATGATGCCCGAGACCCCGCGGTCGACGAGCATCTCGGTGAGCTCGTCCTCGGTGGAGCCGCCCGGGGTCTGGGTCGCCAGCACCGGCGTGTAGCCCTGCCTGGTCAGCGCCTGGCCGATCACCTGGGCCAGGGCCGGGAAGATCGGGTTCTCCAACTCGGGTGTGATCAGGCCGACCAGACCCGCGCTGCGCCGGCGCAGTCGCACAGGGCGTTCGTAGCCGAGTACGTCGAGCGCCGCGAGGACGGATTCGCGGGTGGCCGCTGCGACACCGGGCTTGCCGTTCAGTACGCGGCTGACCGTCGCTTCGCTGACCCCCGCCTGAGTTGCGATATCGGCAAGCCGTGCGGTCATGAGGGGACTGTACCGGGCGCGTGTCGGATTGCCCACCATGCGCAGGATTCGGGCAGTCCGACCCGGTCGGCCGCACCTCCCGGGCTCTTGACGGCAATTTCTTGCAAGAGCTTGCGGGCGGCGATCGCCCGCCGTGAGCCGATCTTCCTACCGGTCACCGCACGGGCCTGGCCAGGCATGGGCAGGGCTTCGGCGAATCCGTCAAGAGGCTTGACGGCAACCTTGAGGACACGTCAATGTAACGATCACCGGTGCTTGCGGAAATCTTCCGCAAAGTCTTTCGGTCATCTTTCATCCTTGTTACGTTCACGTCGACCCGGCGCCGCGACGGAGCGGTACGGCAGTTGAAGGAGTTCAGATGCGACGTGGCATAACGGCCACCGCCCTGGTCGCGGCCCTGGCGCTCGCGGCGACCGCCTGCGGCAGCGACGACAAGTCCGGCGGCAGCAAGAGCTCGGGCGAGCTCTCCGGCACGGTGACGTGGTGGGACACCTCGACCGTCGGCAGTGAGGACAAGGTCTTCAAGAAGCTCGCCGAGGGTTTCGAGAAGAAGCACCCGAAGGTCGACGTCAAGTACGTCAACGTCCCCTTCGGTGAGGCACAGAACAAGTTCAAGAACGCCGCCCAGGCCGGTGCCGGTGCCCCGGACGTCATCCGGTCCGAGGTCGCCTGGACCCCCGAGTTCGCCGACCTCGGCTACCTCGCCCCGCTGGACGGCACCGCCGCGCTGAAGGACCAGGACGACTTCCTGGAGCAGGCCGCCGCGTCCACCAAGTACAAGGACAAGACCTACGCGGTCCCGCAGGTCATCGACTCCATGGGCATCTTCTACAATAAGAAGATCTTCGCGGACGCCGGTGTCGAGGTGCCCAAGAACATCGCCGACCTCAAGACCGTCTCCAAGAAGATCAAGGACAAGACCGGCAAGACCGGTCTCTACCTCCGCGGCGACGACGCGTACTGGTTCCTCTCCTTCCTCTACGGCGAGGGCGGCGACCTGGTCGACGCCTCCTCCAAGTCCGTCACCGTGGACAAGCCCGAGGGCGTCAAGGCCTTCAAGACGGTCAAGGACCTCGTCGACTCCGGCGCCGCGAAGACCGACGCCACCGACGGCTGGGAGAACATGCAGTCGTCGTTCAAGGACGGCAAGGTCGCGATGATGATCAACGGCCCGTGGGCCGTCACCGACACCCTGACCGGCAAGGAGTTCACCGACAAGGCGAACCTCGGCATCTCCCCGGTGCCGGCCGGCTCGGCCGGACAGGGCGCCCCGCAGGGCGGCCACAACCTCGCCGTCTACGCGGGCTCCAAGAACCTGGACGCCTCCTACGCCTTCGTCGAGTACATGACCTCGGTGCAGTCCCAGGCGCAGACCGCCGGTGAGCTGAACCTGCTCCCGACCCGCACCTCGGCGTACGCCAAGCAGCAGGCCGTGGACAGCGAGATCGTGCAGTTCTTCAAGCCCGTCGTCGAGACCGCCGTCGAGCGTCCCTGGATCCCGGAGACCGGCAGCCTCTTCGCGCCGCTCGTCACCGAGTACACCAAGGTGCTCACCGGCCAGACCACGCCGGAGAAGGCCGCCTCGACGACCGGCGACTCCTACCGCAAGCTCCTCAAGGGCTGGAAGTAACTCAGGAAGGCAGGCCGGCTGATGGCTGTCCACACCAGCCAGTCGGTGGCGAAGGCCGCGGGCGACGTCGTCGCCCGCGGCCGGAGCCGCGGTACTGGTCAATCCGCTCCACCGAGCAAGCTCCGGCGGGCCATGTCGGTCCACTGGTACGCCTGGACCATGGTCGCTCCGGTCGTGATCGTGATCGGCGTGATCATCGGCTACCCGCTGGTCCGCGGCATCTACCTGTCGCTGACCGACGCGAACGAGCGCAACGTCGCACGGTCCATCGGTGTCAACGAACTGCCCGCCACCTACGAGTTCGTGGGAGTCGACAACTACGTCGACGCGCTGACGGGTACCCAGTTCCTCGGCACGCTCGGCTGGACGCTGGTGTGGACGGTCTCCTGCGTGGGCATCACGTTCTGCCTGGGCATGGGCCTCGCCAACATCCTCAACCGCCGCATCGCCGGACGCTCCGCCTACCGCATGGCCCTGATCCTGCCCTGGGCCATCCCCGGCTTCGTCTCCGTGTTCGCCTGGCGCTTCCTCTACAACGAGGACCGCGGGCTGCTCAACAAGATCCTCGGCGGCGCCGGGATCGACGGCATACCGTGGCTGAACGACCCCACGTGGGCCAAGTTCTCGGTCATCGCCGTCAACGTCTGGCTGGGCGTGCCGTTCATGATGGTCGCCCTCCTCGGCGGACTGCAGTCGATCCCCTCGGAGCACTACGAGGCCGCAGAGATGGACGGCGCCACCGCCTGGCAGCGCTTCCGGCACATCACCCTGCCCGGGCTGCGCCCCGTGTCCACGACGGTGATCCTGCTCTCCACCATCTGGACCTTCAACATGTTCCCGGTGATCTTCCTGCTGACCCGCGGCGGACCCGGTGAGGCCACGCAGATCCTGGTGACGCAGGCGTACAAGTTCTCGTTCGAGATCAGCCCGCGCGACTTCGCGCAGTCCTCCACCTGGGGCGTGCTGATCCTCGTACTCCTGATGCTCTTCGCCATGGTGTACCGGCGAGTGCTCCGCACGCAGGGAGACAACTGGTGACCACCGTCACGGCAACCTCCGGCCGGCACGGCGCCCGCAAGGTCCGCCGCCGCGGCGACCGCTCGCCGGCCGCCTCCGTCGCACTGCACCTCACCCTGATCATCGCGTCGGTGATCGCGGTCTTCCCGGTGCTGTGGGTCCTGCTGACCTCGCTGAAGCCCGCCAGGTTCGCGACGACGACGGACTTCTTCAGAGAGACGACGTTCGAGAACTACACGAACCTGATCAAGGACACCGAGTTCCTGAGCTGGTTCGGCAACTCGGTGGTCGTCGCGGGACTCTCCACCGTCATCGGTGTCTTCGTCTCCGCCACCACCGGCTACGCCGTCAGCCGCTTCCGCTTCCCCGGCAAGCGCGGACTGATGTGGACGCTGCTGATCACCCAGATGTTCCCGGTCGCCGTCCTGATCGTGCCGATCTACAACATCATGTCGACCATCGGACTGCTCAACCAGCCCGCCGGCCTCGTCATCACCTACCTCACCATCTCGGTGCCGTTCTGCGCCTGGATGATGAAGGGCTTCTTCGACACGATCCCGCAGGAGATCGACGAGTCGGGGCAGGTCGACGGCCTCACCCCGTTCGGCACGTTCTGGCGGCTCATCCTGCCGCTCGCCAAGCCCGGCCTCGCCGTCACCGCCTTCTACTCCTTCATCACCGCCTGGGGAGAGGTGGCGTACGCGTCCGCCTTCATGGTCGGCGACGAGAACCTCACGCTCGCCGGCGGACTGCAGAAGTTCGTCAACCAGTACGGCGCCCAGTGGGGCCCGATGACCGCGGCGTCCGTGCTCATCGCCATCCCGGCCGCGCTGGTCTTCCTCTTCGCGCAGAAGCACCTCGTCACCGGCGTGTCCGCCGGAGCCGTCAAGGGCTGACGCGCCCAGTCCGCACGACCGCACGCAACGTCACGGCGGCGCCGGATCCCCGACCCGGTCCCGGCGCCGCCCCCCACCCAGACACCCCAGGGACGACATGACCCAGCACCTCGCTGCCCCCTCCACCGGCACGTCCGACGACGGCCCGGGCCACCGCACCGGCTGGTGGCAGGACGCGGTGATCTACCAGGTCTACCCACGGAGCTTCGCCGACGGCAACGGCGACGGCATGGGCGACCTCGCGGGTGTCACCGCCCGGCTCCCGTACCTCCGGGACCTCGGCGTCGGCGCCGTCTGGCTCAGCCCCTTCTACGCCTCGCCGCAGGCCGACGCCGGGTACGACGTCGCCGACTACCGGGCGATCGACCCGATGTTCGGCACGCTGCACGACGCCGACGCGCTGATCCGCGAGGCCCACGGCCTGGGGCTGCGCATCATCGTCGACCTGGTGCCCAACCACTCCTCCGACCAGCACGAGTGGTTCAAGCGCGCCGTCACCGAGGGCCCCGGCTCCGCCCTGCGCGAGCGCTACCACTTCCGCCCCGGAAAGGGCCTCGACGGCGAACTCCCGCCGAACGACTGGGAGTCCATCTTCGGCGGACCCGCGTGGACCCGTACCACCGACCCGGACGGCACGCCGGGCGACTGGTACCTGCACCTCTTCGCGCCCGAGCAGCCCGACTTCAACTGGGAGCACCCCGCCGTCGCGGACGAGTTCCGCTCGATCCTGCGCTTCTGGCTCGACATGGGCGTCGACGGCTTCCGCGTCGACGTCGCCCACGGCCTGGTCAAGGCCGAGGGACTGCCCGACCTCGGGTCGCACGACCAGCTGAAGCTGCTGGGCAACGATGTCATGCCGTTCTTCGACCAGGATGGTGTGCACGAGATCTACCGCAGCTGGCGCACCATCCTGGACGAGTACCCCGGCGACCGCATTCTCGTCGCCGAGGCGTGGACGCCCACCGTCGAGCGCACGGCCAACTACGTGCGTCCCGACGAGATGCACCAGGCCTTCAACTTCCAGTACCTCTCCACTGCCTGGGACGCCGCCGAGCTGCGCGCCGTCATCGACACCTCGCTCGACGCGATGCGTCCAGTGGGCGCCCCCACCACCTGGGTGCTGTCCAACCACGACGTCACCCGGCACGCCACCCGCTTCGCCAATCCGGCGGGACTGGGCACCCAGATCCGCACCCCCGGTGACCGCGAGCTCGGGCTGCGCAGGGCGCGCGCCGCCACCCTGCTCATGCTCGCCCTGCCCGGCTCCGCCTACGTCTACCAGGGCGAGGAGCTCGGCCTCCCCGACGTCACCGACCTGCCCGACGAGGTACGTCAGGACCCGTCGTTCTTCCGGGCCGAGGGCCAGGACGGCTTCCGCGACGGCTGCCGCGTGCCGATCCCGTGGACCCGCGGGGGCAGCTCCTACGGCTTCGGCAGCGGCGGCAGCTGGCTGCCCCAGCCCGACAGCTGGGGCGAGCTGTCCGTCGAGGCGCAGAGCGGCAAGGAGGGCTCCACGCTGGAGCTGTACCGCGCCGCGATCGCCACCCGCCGCGAGCACCCCGGACTCGGCGCCGGCACGGACGTGCGCTGGCTGGACGCCCCCGAAGGCGTACTCGCCCTGGGCCGGCCCGGCTTCGTCTGCACCGTCAACACCACGGGCGCGCCCGTACGGATCACCGCCCCCGGCGTCCTGCTGCTCGCCAGCGGCCGTGTGAGCGTCGACGGCGACACGGTCGACCTGCCCGCCGACACCACGGTGTGGTGGACGGTGTGACCCTCCCCCCGCCCAGGACCGGGCCGGCGCTGCGGCTCTCCGACATCGCCGGCCAGGCGGCCGTCAGCGAGGCGACCGTCAGCCGCGTCCTGAACGGGAAACCGGGCGTCGCGGACACCACGCGTCAGCGGGTGCTCGCGGCGCTCGACATCCTCGGCTACGAACGCCCCGTACGGCTGCGACAGCGCAGCGCCGGGCTGATCGGGCTGGTGACGCCCGAACTCACCAACCCGATCTTCCCCGCGTTCGCGCAGTCCGTGGAGCAGGTGCTCGCGGGACACGGCTACACGCCCGTGCTCTGCACCCAGCTCCCCGGCGGCGCCACCGAGGACGAGCTGGTCGAACAGCTCGTCGAACGCGGCGTCGGCGGGATCGTCTTCCTGTCCGGGCTCCACGCCGACACCTCGGCCGACCCGGCGAGGTACGCCGCGCTCAGCGACCGCGGCGTGCCGTTCGTCCTGATCAACGGCTACAACGAGCGCATCAGCGCTCCGTTCGTCTCGCCGGACGACCAGGCCGCGGTCCGGATGGCCGTCGGGCACCTCGCCGAACTCGGTCACCGGCGGATCGGTCTGGCCATCGGGCCGCAGCGCTACGTGCCTTCCCGGCGCAAGCGCGACGGCTTCGTGGAAGCGGCGGTCTCGGTGCTGGAGATGGACCGGGAGGAGGCCGAACTCCTGGTCTGCTCCACGCTGTTCAGCGTCGAGGGCGGACAGGTCGCGGCCGGCGCGCTGCTCGACCGCGGCTGCACGGGCATCGTGTGCGGCAGCGACCTGATGGCGCTCGGCGTGGTCAGGGCGGCCCGGGGGAGGGGGCTCGACGTCCCGCGTGACGTCTCCGTCGTCGGCTTCGACGACTCCCAGCTCATCGCCTTCACCGACCCGCCCCTGACCACGGTGCGCCAGCCGGTGCAGGCGATGGCGGCGGCGGCAGTGGGCGCGCTGCTGGAGGAGATCGGCGGAAGTCCCGTACAGCGCACGGAGTACGTGTTCCAGCCGGAGCTCGTGGTCCGGGGGTCCACCGCGGCGGCGCGCGGCGTCTGAGGCGGCGCGTCAGCGGGGGAGTGCGGGGCCGGGTCCGGAGGGGGGACCCGGCCCCGTCGGTTCTGTCGGGTCCGCCGCCGGGCGGTGGACCCGCTCCGGTCGGTACGGCCGCTGGCTCGGTAGGGACTTCGGACACTCCGCGGACTCGAGCACGAAGGCTTGGCGGAGGTTGTGACCGAATTACCAACAGGGTCGTATGCGGAGACCTCCGCCGACGGGTGACCGCGCTGCCCGCGAGCTGGTGAAGGCCGTCAGCCATAGGTGCGGGCCCGGTACGCGTAGAGCGCTAGGGGGCAGGCCAGGAGGGGCCCGGACGTCGGCCCAGGACGAGCCGGCGGGGAAGCGACGTCGGGGCCCCTCCACGGCGTGACCGGCCCGGCCGGCCGGGCGCGTGGGGTCCGGCGGACCGGACCCCCGGCCGGCCGGACCGGAGTCGGGATGAACTTAACAGTCCCGAAATATCTTGCGTAAGTACTTGCAGGAAGAAATCTCCGAGATTTCGGTGATGTGAGCGGGGGGTAATCGCTTCATGTCCAGGGGGTTGACCGGGGCAGGTCAGGATCGTACGGTCTGCTGCACCCCAGCTTTTGCATCCTTGCTGCAAGAACCTTCATGAGCCTTGAGGGCACGGCGCGTTGCCACGTGAGGCTGCTCCGCCATCCCCGCACTTCCCCCACCGCAGGAGGAAAGTCATGGCACGCAGATCTCTGTCTGCCGCGCTGGCCCTCGCCACGAGCGCAGCCGTCCTCGCCATCCCCACCGGCCTGGGCGCCGCCGGTACCGCCCAAGCGGCGCCGCCCGGCGGGAAGGACGTCACCGCGGTGATGTTCGAGTGGAAATTCGCCTCGGTGGCGAAGGCCTGCATGGACAGCCTCGGGCCCGCCGGGTACGGCTTCGTCCAGGTCTCCCCGCCCCAGGAGCACATCCAGGGCGGCCAGTGGTGGACCTCGTACCAACCCGTCAGCTACAAGATCGCCGGCCGCCTCGGTGACCGAGCGGCCTTCGCGAACATGGTCGCCACCTGTCACGGCGCGGGCGTCAAGGTCATCGCGGACTCGGTCATCAATCACATGTCCGCCGGTTCGGGCACCGGCACCGGGGGGTCCTCGTACGGCAAGTACGACTACCCGGGCACCTACTCCGTCAACGACATGAACGACTGCCAGGCTCAGATATCCAACTACGGTGACCGGGCCAACGTACAGAACTGCGAACTGGTCGGCCTGGCGGACCTGGACACCGGTGAGGACTACGTACGCGGCAGGATCGCCGGCTACCTCAACGACCTGCTGTCCCTGGGTGTCGACGGCTTCCGTATCGACGCCGCCAAGCACATGCCGGCCGGAGACCTCGCGAACATCAAGTCCAGGCTGAGCAACACCGGCGTGTACTGGAAGCACGAAGCGATCTACGGAGCCGGCGAGGCCGTGTCGCCCTCGGAATACCTCGGCAGCGGCGACGTCCAGGAGTTCCGCTACGCCCGCAGCCTCAAGCAGGTCTTCAACAACGAGAACCTCGCCTACCTGAAGAACTTCGGCGAGGGCTGGGGCTTCATGGAGTCCGGGAAGTCCGCGGTCTTCGTCGACAACCACGACACCGAGCGCGGCGGTGACACGCTGAACTACAAGGACGGCGCCAAGTACACCCTGGCGAGCGTCTTCATGCTGGCCCACCCCTACGGCTCCCCGGACGTCCACTCCGGCTACGAGTGGTCCGACAAGGACGCCGGCCCGCCCAACGGCGGTCAGGTAAACGCCTGTTACAGCGACGGCTGGAAGTGCCAGCACGCCTGGCGCGAGATCTCCTCCATGGTCGGCTTCCGCAACACCGCCCGCGGCCAGGGCGTCTCGAACTGGTGGGACAACGGCGGCGACCAGATCGCCTTCGGCCGCGGCTCCAAGGCGTACGTCGCGATCAACCACGAGGGCTCCCCGCTGACCCGGACCTTCCAGACGTCACTGCCCGCCGGTGACTACTGCGACGTCCAGTCCGGCAAGGGCGTCACCGTCAACGGCTCAGGGCAGTTCACCGCCACCCTGGGCTCGGGCACGGCCGTGGCCCTGCACGCCGGCGCCCGGACCTGCACTGCCCCTGACCCCGGCGCCGGCCAGTCCGGCGCCTCCTTCGGCGTCAACGCCACCACCCAGCCCGGCCAGAACATCTACGTCACAGGAAGCCAGGCGGCCCTGGGCAACTGGGCGCCCGGCAGCGCGCTGAAGCTCGACCCGGCGACTTACCCCGTGTGGAAGCTCGACGTCGCCCTGCCCGCCGGGACCTCGTTCGCGTACAAGTACCTCCGCAAGGACGCGAGCGGCAACGTCACCTGGGAGAGCGGCGCCAACCGCACCGCCGCCGTGCCGTCCTCCGGCAAGGTCACGCTGACCGCCGACGTCTGGCGCAGCTGACGCAATCGACCGCGGGCCGGGGACGCGAGGGTGAGCGTCCCCGGCCCGCGCTTCGCTACACCGCCCGTTCCCCGAAAGCCGAGGAGTACCCGCCCGTGTCCCGAACCACCCTCCGCCGGGGAGCCGTCGCCGCACTGTGCGCGGCGCTGCTGCCCGTCGTACCGGCGGCGTCCGCGTCCGCCGCGCCCAGACCTCCGTCCCCGCCCTCGGACGCGAAACTCGCGAAGGAGCCCGGCAGGCACGACCTGACCCGCGAGCAGTTCTACTTCGTGCTGCCCGACCGGTTCGCCGACGGAGACACCTCCAACGACCGGGGCGGTCTCACCGGCTCGCGGCTGGAGACCGGCTACGACCCCACGGACAAGGGGTTCTACCAGGGCGGCGACCTCAAAGGCCTCACCCAGCGGCTCGACTACATCAAGGGTCTCGGCACCACGGCGATCTGGCTCGCCCCCATCTTCAAGAACCGGCCCGTGCAGGGAACGGGTGACAACGCCTCGGCCGGCTACCACGGCTACTGGATCACCGACTTCACCCAGGTCGACCCGCACTTCGGGACCAACGCCGATCTCACGAAGCTGATCGACAAGGCCCACGGCAAGGGCATGAAGGTCTTCTTCGACGTCATCACCAACCACACGGCCGACACCGTCGACTACGCCGAGAAGAAGTACGGCTACAAGCCCAAGGGCGCCTTCCCGTACCTCGACGAGGAAGGCCGGCCGTTCGACGATGCCCAGGGCATCGCGAAGGTGGACGCCGACTCCTTCCCGTACACCCCGGAGAACAAGGGGAAGAAGGTCCCGGCCTGGCTCAACGACACCACGATGTACCACAACCGGGGCGACTCGACCTACGCCGGCGAGTCCACCGAGTACGGCGACTTCTCCGGCCTGGACGACCTGTGGACCGAGCGGCCCGAGGTCGTCTCCGGCATGGAGAAGATCTACGAGAAGTGGGTCCGCGACTTCGACATCGACGGCTTCCGCATCGACACCGTCAAGCACGTCGACCTGGACTTCTGGACCCGGTGGGCGACCGCCCTCGACGGCTACGCCGCGAAGCACGGCCGGGACGACTTCTTCATGTTCGGCGAGGTCTACTCCGCCGACACCGCGATCACCTCGCCGTACGTGACCCGGGGCAGGCTCGACGCGACGCTCGACTTCCCCTTCCAGGAAGCGGCACGGCAGTACGCCTCCCAGGGCGCCCCGGCCTCGAAGCTCGCCGCCGTCTACGCGGACGACTACCGCTACACCAGCGACAAGGCCAACGCCTACGAGCAGGTGACCTTCCTCGGCAACCACGACATGGGCCGCGTCGGGACCTTCCTGAAGCAGGACAACCCGGAGGCAGGCGACGCCGAACTCCTGGACCGCGCCCGCCTCGCCGGCGAGCTGATGTTCCTCGGCCGCGGCAACCCGGTGGTCTACTACGGCGACGAGCAGGGCTACACCGGAGCGGGCGGAGACAAGGACGCCCGGCAGACGCTCTTCGCCTCGAAGACCGCCGACTACCTCGACGACGATCAGATCGGCACCGACCGCACGCACGCGTCCGACGCGTACGACACCACCCACCCGCTCTACCGGTCCGTAGCAGCCCTCTCGAAGCTCACCCGGGAGCACCCGGCCCTGCGCGACGGCACCCAGACCGAGCGCTACTCCGAGGGCTCCGTCCACGCCTTCTCGCGTACGGACAGCAGGAAGCCGTACGAGTACGTCGTCGCCTCCAACAACTCCACCCAGGCGAGGACGGTCGAGCTGCCAACCGAGTCGGCGGGCATGAACTTCCGTACGCTGTACGGAGGTTCCGGAACAGTTCGCAGCGCCGCCGACAAGACCGTCAAGGTCACCGTGCCCGCGCTCTCCAGCATCGTGCTCCGCGCCGACAAGCCGCTCGCCGCTCCCGCCACCAAGCCCTCGATCACCCTGAAGGCCCCGGCGGCGGGAGGCACCGGCACCGTCGAGATCGCCGCCGACGTGGACGGAGGAGACCTGAACCGGGTCGTGTTCGCCGCGCAGACCGGCAACGGGAAGTGGACCACCCTGGGCTCCGCCGACCACGCCCCGTACAAGGTCACCCAGCACCTCGACGGCTCGGTGAAGGCCGGCACCGCGCTGCGCTACAAGGCCGTGGTCGTCGACCGGGCCGGACGCACCACCGGCGCCCTCGCCTCCACGACCGCCGGCCAGGCCCCGCCCGCCCCGAAGCCCGTCGCCGTCGACCGCGACCAGGCCGTCGTCCACTACAAGCGGGCGGACGGCGACTACGAGGGCTGGCAGCTGAAGTCCGGTGACGTGACCGCCGACTTCGTCGGGCGCGACGCCTACGGCGCCTTCGCCTGGATCGACCTGGACGAAGACGCCTCCTTTGTGCCGTACACGGTGGAGAAGAACGGCACGGCCGACGGGCCCGAGCGGACCGTCGACCTCGCGAGGACCGGCCAGGTCTGGATCGAGCAGGGCAAGGACGAACAGTCCGCCGAGGCCCCCGAAGCCCCTCCCCAGGACACCTCCAAGGCGGTCCTGCACTACCACCGGGCCGACGGTGACTACGCCGGGTGGGGGCTGCACACCTGGACCGGGGCCGCCGCGCCCACGGACTGGGCCAGGCCGCTGGAGCCGGTGAAGACCGATGCCTACGGCGTGACCTTCGAGGTGCCGCTCACCGACGGCGCCACCTCGCTGAGCTACATCCTCCACAAGGGTGACCAGAAGGACCTCCCCAGCGACCAGTCCCTCGACATCGCCTCGTACGGCCACGAGGTCTGGATGCTCGGCGGGAAGCCGAGCTACCTGCTGCCGCAGACGGGCGGTGCGCCGACGCCCGACCTCACCAAGGCCGAGGCCCAGTGGATCGACGCGAACACCGTCGTCTGGAAGGTGAAGGCCACCGACGCCACCAGCCAGCAGCTCGTGTACGCGAGGAACGGAGGGATCTCCGTCGTCGACGGGGCGCTGTCCGACGAGGGCCGGTGGCTCCGCCTCGGCGCCACGGAACTCACCGGCGCGCAGAAGGCGAAGTACCCGCACCTCAAGGACTACCCGGCCTTCACCGTCGACACCCGGGACCGGGACAGGATCCGGGAGTCCCTGCGCGGTCAGCTGATCGCCACGCAGCGCGCGGCCAACGGCGCCCTGCTCGCCGCCACCGGCGTACAGACGGCCGGAGTGCTGGACGAGCTGTACGGCAAGGCCGCGAGCGGCGCCGCCCTCGGCCCGGTCTTCCGCAAGGGCAGCCCCACGCTCTCCGTCTGGGCACCCACCGCCCGCACGGTCGCGCTCGAACTCGACGGCCGCACCGTCCCGATGCGCCGTGACGACCGCACCGGCGTGTGGTCGGTCACCGGCAAGAAGTCCTGGGCGGGCAAGTCCTACCGCTACGTCGTCCAGGTCTGGGCCCCCACCGTCCAGAAACTGGTCACCAACAAGGTCACCGACCCCTACTCCACCGCCCTGACCGCCGACTCCGCCCGCAGCCTCGTCGTCGACCTCGACGACCCGGCGCTGGCACCGCGCGGATGGTCCGGCCTGAAGAAGCCCGCCGCCGTCCCGCTGCGCAACGCGCAGATCCAGGAGTTGCACGTCCGCGACTTCTCGATCACGGACTCCACGTCGAAGCACCCCGGCGAGTACCTCGCCTTCACCGACACCCGGTCCGACGGCATGAAGCACCTCAAGGAGCTCGCCGCTTCCGGCACCAGCTACGTGCACCTGCTGCCTGTCTTCGACATCGGGACCATCCCGGAGAAGAAGTCCGACCGGCAGCAGCCCGCCTGCGACCTGTCCGTCTACGCCCCCGACTCCGAGGAGCAGCAGGCCTGCGTCGTGAAGGCAGCGGCCAAGGACGGCTTCAACTGGGGCTACGACCCCCTCCACTACACGGTCCCCGAGGGCGGTTACGCCTCCGACCCGGACGGCACGAAGCGCACCGTCGAATTCCGGCAGATGGTCCAGGGGCTCAACGGCGCCGGACTGCGGACCGTCATGGACGTCGTCTACAACCACACCGTCGCCGCCGGTCAGGACGACAAGTCCGTCCTCGACAGGATCGTGCCCGGCTACTACCAGCGGCTCCTTCAGGACGGCACCGTCGCCACCTCGACCTGCTGCGCCAACACCGCGACCGAGAACACCATGATGGGCAAGCTCGTCGTGGACTCGATCGTCACCTGGGCCAAGGAGTACAAGGTCGACGGCTTCCGCTTCGACCTGATGGGACACCACCCCAAGGCCAACATCCTCGCCGTCCGCAAAGCGCTGGACGAGCTGACCGTCGCCAGGGACGGCGTCGACGGGAAGAAGATCATCCTGTACGGCGAGGGCTGGAACTTCGGTGAGATCGCCGACGACGCCCGCTTCGTCCAGGCCACCCAGAAGAACATGGCCGGCACCGGCATCGCCACCTTCTCCGACCGGGCCCGCGACGCCGTGCGCGGTGGCGGCCCCTTCGACGAGGACCCCAGGGTCCAGGGCTTCGCCTCCGGCCTCTACACCGACCCCAACACCTCACCCGCCAACGGCACCGAGGCCGAGCAGAAGGCCCGGCTCCTCCACTACCAGGACCTGATCAAGGTCGGCCTCACCGGCAACCTCGCCGACTACACCTTCACCGACACCCGGGGGCGTGAGGTCAAGGGCTCCGGCGTCGACTACAACGGGGCCCCCGCCGGATACGCGGCGACGCCCGGCGACGCCCTCGCCTACGCCGACGCCCACGACAACGAGACGCTCTACGACGCACTCGCCTTCAAGCTCCCGGCCGGCACCCCGGCCGCCGACCGGGCCCGCATGCAGGTGCTGGCCATGGCGACGGCTGCGCTGTCCCAGGGGCCCGCGCTCTCCCAGGCGGGCACGGACCTGCTGCGCTCCAAGTCGCTTGACCGCAACTCCTACGACAGTGGCGACTGGTTCAACGCGCTGCACTGGGACTGCCGCAAGGGCAACGGCTTCGGCCGGGGGCTTCCGCCCGCCGCCGACAACAAGGACAAATGGTCCTACGGGAAGCCGCTGCTGAGCTCCGCCGCGCTCACCCCCGGATGCGCGGAGATCACGGGCGCGTCCGCCGCCTACCAGGACCTGCTCACCATCCGGACCACGGAGAAGGACTTCGGCCTCACCACAGCGGCCCAGGTGCAGGACGCCCTGTCCTTCCCGCTCTCCGGCAAGGACGAGACACCCGGCGTGATCACCATGCGGCTGGGCAAGCTCGTCGTCGTCATGAACGCCACCCCGGGGACCCTCGGCCAGGCCCTCCCCGGGCTGGCCGGAAAGCCCTACGCCCTGCACCCCGTCCAGGCGGCGGGGGCCGACCCCACGGTCAGGAAGGCCGCGTACGAAAGGAAGTCGGGCAGCTTCACCGTGCCGGGACGCACGGTCGCCGTGTTCCTGGCGCGCTGACGATCCGCACCGGCCGGTCCCGTCTCCGCCCCCCAGGGGTCCGGAGGCGGGACCGGCTGGTCCCGCCTCCCGGATCCCACCGGCCAGGACCGCCTTGTGCCACCGGGACGATCGGGGAAAGCTGAGATCCGACAGTCCCACCGCACGCACCCAGGAGCGCTTGATGCCGCAGATCACCGTCGACTACTCCGCCGAGCTCGACGACGGCTTCGACCGCCGCGGCTTCGCCCTCGCCCTGCACCCGCTGGTCGCCGAGACCGTCACCACGAAGATCCCCGGCTGCAAGACCCGCTTCCGCCGCGTCGAGGAGTCGGTCGTGGGTGACGCCCCGGCGGGCGACGCGATCGTGCACGTCGAGGTCGCGCTGCTGGCCGGACGCACCGCCGAGCTCAAGGGGCGGCTGACCGCGGCGATCCTGGACCTGCTGGCCGGCCACCTGAAGGCCGCCGACGGCCTGGTCGTCCACACCTCGGCCGAGACCAGGGACCTCGACCCGTCCTTCGCCAAGAGCTAGAACGCCCGCTCAGGCCCGCCGCTGCGGCGGCACCACGGGAACGGCGGGCGCCAGGGTGGCGAAGCGTGAGAGCAACTCGTCGAAGGGGCCGTCCGCCGGCTCCTGTGCGAAGACCCGCAGCATGATCCCGGCCATCTCCCGGTCGTCAGCGAAGAGCGCCCACCCGGCTGCCGTCCACCAGGATCCCCGCCAGCCGTGCCCGGTCGCCCTGGACGGCCGGCAGCGCCATCAGCCGGCCGTCGGTCCGGCCCCGCACTCCGCCCGCCGCCATCAGAGAGGCGAACTGCCGGGAGCCCGCAGCCAGTACGTACCACCGTCCGCCGTCCGACTTCCACAGCACGCCCGCCAGCACCCGGGGCCGGCGTATCCCGCAGTCCGGCGTGTCCTCGGCGCGGGCCGCGACCGCACCGGGGGCCCCGGCCCCGCCCGACAGCTCCGGCGGGGCCTGGAACTGTGCCAGAACCCGGCTCCCCCTGCCCCGCCAGGTGTCCGCCCTGGTACACAGCCACTGTGCGGCCCCCTCGCCCTCGGGGAGCTGCTGTCTCGCGTACGCCCAGGAGTTCACCGACCGGACTCCGTTGGACCGCAGTGCCGGGAGCAGGCACGCCGTGCGCGCCCAGCTCTCCCGCTCGCCCCGGCCCGAGACGTCGTGCGGAACTGACGGCGCCCCCGACGTGAGCCGGGCGGGGGTGAGTTCACCGAGATCCGTCATGAGCCGCGCGGCCGTGCCGTCCCGCACCTCCAGCGCCTGCCACGACCGGCAGTCCACCCGGCCGCCCTCCTTCGGCTCCGGCACCGCCATCGGGTCCGTGACCCCGTGCCCGTCGAGAGCCAGCGGCCGGGGCCGCCGAAGCGGTGCGAGCAGATCGCGTACGGAGGCCTTGCGCACCCAGGGCGCCGTCAGATAGCGGATCCGCCCGTCCCTGCGCTGCACCACCAGCGCACTGGCCGCCACCGCGTCCGCACCGTCCACCCGGGCGAAGTCCAGGGCCGCGCCCCCGGCCGGATCGGCGTTGCGCGGTTCGGCGTAGCGCACCACGCGCAGACCGTCGTGGAACAGCACCACCGACGCCGGGCCCACCTCACCGGCGTAGAGCAGCTGCGGAGGGCCCATCGGGGGGCCGTCCGGCGTCCCGGGCGTCGCGGACGCGGTCACCGCGGGTCCCGGCCGCGCCCAGGCGGCGAGTGCGCGGCGCAGCAGCCGGGTGTCCCCGGTCCGGTCGCCGCGCGTCGGCCAGACGGTGAAGTCCATGCGCTCCGACCCCCGCCACAGCCCGGCCGGCACCCTGCGCAACGCGGCGGGGTCCAGGGCGCGCTGGGCGGAGTGGTGACGGGAGTAGAGCGGTGCGGAGGCGGGGCCCGGTCCGCCCAGGCCGTCTCCCGGGGCGAGCAGCAGAGTCCCGCAGACCAGCACCGCCCCGAGCCCTGCCAGGACGGCCCGCCCGCGCCGCCCGCGGCGGGCCGCGTCGGTGGGCCTGACCTGGAGGGAGCACGGGTCGAACTCGGGCGAGGCCAGCAGGGTGTACGGCGCGGTGAGCGCGTCGGCCTCCAGCAGCGCGGCCCGCGGATCCGCGACGCCCACGGCTTCGAGCACCCCGCATACCTCCGCGTCGTCGAGCCCCTCGAGCCCCCGCAGGACGTGCGCGGCGCGGGACGGCCCCGACACCCCGGCCAGGGCCTGCTCCAGGGCCAGTTCGTCCGCCCCGCACGAGTGCGGGAACAGCCGCAGCCCCCACACCTGCGGGACCAGCGGCGGGAACTGCGCCCGCCGGGGCCGGGCGAACCGCAGCAGGGGCAGCCCGGCCTCCAGCGCGGAGCGCACGACCCGGAGCCGTACGTACGCGTACGCGTGACGCGGGTCGGCTGCCTCTCCGGCGGCCAGGGCCCGCTGGGCCAGCCAGTGGGCCGACATGACACGGCGGTTGCGGCCCAGTGAGGGGGCCAGCACGAGGTAGGCGACCCGGACCAGGCGTGCGTAGTGCTCGGCGGGCGCGGGCGCGGGCGCGGGCGCGGGCGCGGCCTCGGTCCGGTCCGAGGCGGCCGGATTCGCGAACGGGCGGCCGGCGGTCGGCGGTACTGCTCGCATCGGGGGCATGTTCAGCAGAACGAGCGATTGGTGCGATGGTCACTCCGGCACGTGCGCCCCCTGGAGCGGGTTGCATGGTTTCCCCGCGCCGTGCGATACCACCGGGGCACGATGGCCGGATGGTGCAGCAGCAGGTATGGCGACGAGTACGGGCCCCCCGGGCCGCCGCGGCCGTGCTGGCGGGGTTCGCCCTGCTCACCGCCTGCGGCGGGGGAGCGGACGGCGACGACGGGCCCGCCGTACCGGCGACCGCCGAGGGGACACTGGAGCAGCTGGCCTCGAAGGCGGACTGCGATCCCGACCTCCAGACGGACGCGGAGGAACTCCGCTAGGCCAACTGTAAGACCGCGGACGGGCGATATGTGCTGGCCACGTTCGCCACCGACCGTGGCCAGCGGGAGTGGATCAACGAGGCCAATGACTACGGCGGTTCCTACCTGGTCGGCCGGAAGTGGGTCGCCGTCGGCGACCCGAGGGTGGTCGCGGCGCTGCGCGGCCGGCTCGGGGGGACGGTGGAGACCGCCGCGCCGCACCACTCGGGGAACAGTGGCAGTGGGGGGAGCGAGGGCGGGCACTCCGGTCACCACGGGAGCTGACCGCGCAGGTTCGGGGGCCGGCCGCGGGGCCCCGTCCGGGTCACGCCGGGCTCATGGCCCGGTCCGGACGGGGCCCCGGGCGGCGGGGACACCGCGTCAGCCGCACTTGCGGGCGCCGTTGATGCAGCTCACCACCTTCCTCATCAGCTTGTCGTCGAAGACGTTGATGAAGTCGCCGTGATCGGTGACCGGCTTGTGCAGCTGTTCCGGGAAGGAGTCCACGGCGAAGCCGGGGCCGGGCGGGACGTCGTACACGATGCGCTGCACGAGCTGCGGGATGGCCCGGAAGCCGCTGGGGCACCGCCCGTCGTCCTGCGCGAACGCCACATGGGTGCGGTGGTTGGCGCTGTCGGTGTTCCGGCCGTCCCAGCAGCTCTGGAAGGCGAAGGAGCGCACCACCTGGCTGCCTTCGGGGCAGATCGGGTACTTGTCCTTGAGCTGCCTGTTCTCGAATCCGGTGCAGCTCCAGGAGGCGTTCGCGTTGGCGTCGCCGTTGGTGAGTGACTTGGCGTCCCCGGTGATGATGCGCAGGAAGCGCGGCATCGCCGTGACCTTGCCGGCGGGGGAGCCCACGAACTTCAGCGTGACCTGGGAAGGGGTCTGTATCTCCCCGGTGTTCTGGTCCTTCCCGCCGCCGTCCGCCGCGACGTCGTTCTCGTCCTGGCCGTTCTGCAGGCGCAGCACGGGCCAGTAGTAGGTGGATCTGTCGCCGCGGTTCCGGCAGGTCGTCTCGCCTGCCGCCAGGTCGTCGTCGCCGGCGAACGCGTCCGTGGCCTGGTTCCCGACGTAGTCGTGCATGTGGTGGGCGCCGTTGCTCACGCCCGGGGCCGCGATGACGTTGTCGGGGTTGAACTTGCCGTTCTCGTTGCGGCCGCAGGACGTGGTGAACGTGCCGCGCGAGGCTCCCCTGCGGAGGCGGGGACGGTCGACGTTGGGCTGGACCGACTCGATGTCGACGAAGTCGGAGGCCTCGGGACCGTTGCCCTGCTGCCCCTGGTCCCCTCCCTGGTCGCCCCCGTCCTGGCCCTGGTCCGCGCCCTCCCCGGGATCCTGGCCTTCGGCCTGGCCGTCCCCTCCGCCTTCGCCCTGGCCGCCACCGGCCTCGTCGTCCGCGCGCAGGCTGCACCCGGCGAGACCGTCCAGTCCCTGCGGGCGGTCACCCGCCACCCGCTCCACGGCCATCCCGATGCGGTCCAGGCTGGCCGCCCGCTTGCTCCGCAGCGGGTCCAGAACCGCGTTCCGGGCCAGATCCGGATCGCGGGAGATCTGCTCCCTGCGGTCCGCGAACTGCTGGTACGCGTCGGTGATCTGCGTATCCATGGCTGCCAGTTCGCGATCGACCTCCGGCCGCGCCTGTTCCGGTACGTCGGGAAGGGCTGTTCCCGCGTCGGGGCAGTCAATGGTGGACATCTGGCGAGCCGCCGTCCGGGCCTGCCCGGGAGGCGAGCCGGAACCGCTCTCGCCCGCACTCGCGTAGACGTTGACGGCGACCAGCCCACCTCCACCCAGGATCAGCGCGGCCGAGGCGACGATCGCCCGGTTGGCCAGCGTCGAACGTTTCTTGCGCGATGTGCGTCCCATGGAACTCCTCCGCTTCGGTGCTTCGAGTCAGAAGCGTGACGTCCCATACGGGCGGGGTGCACCGCCCGTTCAGTCAGCCGCGGAATTCGTCGGACGATCACGCCCGCAACGGCCGTCCCCCGACGACGGGAGACCCCGGGGGACAGAAGCAGAGATCGCGGCTGTGCATCAGAGTCCTCTCACCCGTCGGTACGGACCCCGTGCCGGCTGCCTCACCCCTCGCGTCCGCACCGCCCGTCCTACGGCCACGCAGAGGGTCAGGGCACGCCGGAAGGGGCGTCCGCGGGCGGACGCCCCTTCGATGACCGGGCCGATGGGCCGGACCCGGCCACCCGGCGGGGATCAGACCTGGTCGGCCTTCTCCAGCGCGGTGCAGCAGGTGTCGACGATCAGCCGCGTGACGACGTACGGGTCGACGTTGGCGTTCGGACGGCGGTCCTCGATGTAGCCCTTCCGGTCCTGCTCGACCTGCCACGGGATGCGGACCGAGGCGCCGCGGTCGGAGACGCCGTAGCTGTACTCGTTCCACGGGGCGGTCTCGTGCAGGCCGGTCAGACGGTCGTCGATGCCCGCGCCGTAGTGCTTGACGTGGTCCATCGGCTTCGAGCCCTCACCGAGCGACTCGGCCGCGGTGATGATCGCGTCGTAGCCCTCGCGCATCGCCTTCGTGGAGAAGTTGGTGTGCGCGCCCGCGCCGTTCCAGTCGCCCTTGACCGGCTTCGGGTCCAGCGTCGCGGAGACGTCGAAGTCCTCGGCGGTGCGGTAGAGCAGCCAGCGCGCGATCCACAGGTGGTCGGAGACCTCCAGCGGGGAGACCGGTCCGACCTGGAACTCCCACTGGCCGGGCATGACCTCGGCGTTGATGCCGGAGATGGCCAGACCCGCCTTCAGGCAGTTGTCGAGGTGCTTCTCGACGATCTCGCGGCCGAAGATCTCGTCGGAGCCCACACCGCAGTAGTAGCCGCCCTGAGCGGCCGGGAAGCCGCCCTCGGGGAAGCCCAGCGGGCGGTGCCCGTCGAAGAAGGTGTACTCCTGCTCGATGCCGAAGACCGGCTCCTGGCCCGCGAACCGCTCGGCGACCGGGCGCAGCTCCGCGCGGGTGTTGGACGCGTGCGGCGTCATGTCGATGTCGAAGACCTCGCACAGGACGAGGATGTCCTCGCCGCCGCGGATCGGGTCCGGACACGTGAAGACCGGCTTCAGCACCCGGTCGGAGGCGTGGCCCTCGGCCTGGTTGGTGCTCGAACCGTCGAAGCCCCAGATGGGCAGCTCCGTCACGCCCCCGGACGGACTTCCGGACATGATCTTCGTCTTGGAGCGGAGCTTGGCGGTCGGCTCGGTGCCGTCGATCCAGATGTACTCAGCCTTGAACGTCACGGACGCCATCCTTTGCGGGTGCTGCGGTCTGTCGTGCGCAGCTTCGCAAGCCGCGATTTCCCGGCCGTTGCCCGTGTGTGAACCACGCGTTACCGGAGTTTCCCCCTGGTGTCGCACGGCAGGCCGACACCGCCCGGGTGCCCTTTGCCTCCGTCGCACCCGATACCGGTGCGCACCGTACGACCAGGTCCGGGCACACTTGCGGCATGACCACACACGCCGCCTCCGGCGGCCCGCTGCGCATCGGCCTCGTCGGCGCGGGCCCCTGGGCCCGCATGACCCACGCCCCCGCGCTCGCCTCCCATCCCGGCGTCGAGCTGAGCGGTGTCTGGGGGCGGCGCCCCGAAGCCGCGAAGGCGCTGGCCGCCGCACACGGGACCGGGGCCTTCACGGGGGAAGAGGGCCTGGACGCACTCCTGGCCGCGAGCGACGCGGTCGCCTTCGCCGTACCGCCGGACGTGCAGGCGCCGCTCGCCGCGCGTGCGGCCGCCGCCGGATGCCACCTGCTGCTGGACAAGCCGGCCGCGACCACGGTCGCGGGCGCGCGCGAGGTCGCCGAGGCGGCAGGACGGGCCGGGGTCGCCTCCGTGGTCTTCTGCACCATGCGTTTCGACGCTGGCACCGCCGCCTGGATCGCCGAACAGGCCGCGGCAGGAGGCTGGTTCACGGCACGGGCCATGTGGATCGGCGCGCTGTTCAAACCGGGCGCCGCCAACGAGTTCGGCGCGTCGCCCTGGCGCCGGGAGAAGGGCGGCCTGTGGGACGTCGGCCCGCACGCGCTCTCGGTCCTCGTCCCGGTGCTGGGCGAGGTGACGGAGGTGACCGCGGTCCGCGGACCGGCGGATGCCGCACATCTGCTCCTGCGGCACGCGTCCGGTGCGTCGAGCACGGTGACGCTCGCGCTGGACGCGCCGGAGGGAGCGACCGGGACCGAGCTGGAGCTCCGGGGCGAGGCCGGCGTGTCCTGCCTGCCCGCGGACGGGGTGGACGCCCGCGACGCCTTCCGGCTCGCCGTGGACGCGCTCGCGGAGGCGGCGCGTACGGGTGTGGCACACCCCTGCGACGTACGGTTCGGGCTGCGGCTCACCGAGGTGCTCGCCCAGGCCGAGGCGCAGCTCGGGCCGGTGCGCGGCTGATCCGACAGGCTCTCAGCGTCCGAGCGCGTCCCGGACGGCCTCGTCGGTCCTTGCCACCACGGCGGTGCCGTCCTCGGCGGTGATGATGGGGCGCTGGATCAGCTTCGGGTGCCCGGCCAGCGCCGTGATCCACCGCTCGCGCGAACCGGGCTCCCTCGGCCACTCCTTGATCCCCAGCTCCACGGCCTCGGCCTCCCCGGTGCGCGTGATGTCCCACGGCTCCAGCCCGAGACGGCCGAGCACGTCCCGGATCTCCTCGGGGGAGGGCACGTCCTCCAGGTAGCGGCGGACGGTGTAGTCGGCGCCCTCGGCGTCGAGCAGACTCAGCGCGCCGCGGCACTTGGAACAGGCGGGATTGATCCAGATCTCCATGGGGCCCAGGGTACGGGAGTAAGCCCTGAAATAGCCTCTGGCCAGGGGCGATTGTCAGTGCGGGGCAGTAAAATGGAGGGAGTTCGTGAGGGTTCCACCACCGTGCCAGGAGGTTGCCGATGGCCGTCGCCACAGTCACGACCGAGCCGCTCCACAAGCCACTGCGCAAGAAGCCGCTCCCCGCGGGCCGGCCCCGCGAGTGGTACGTCTCGCACAACCGTCGCCTGAAGGCCATGCGCCTGGCGATCGCCCTGCTCGACACCGGTGTCTACCAGCCGTCGAGCGCCGACAACGACCGGATACGCACGATCGCCGACCGTCTTGCCATCCACCCGCCGTCCGACACCACCTGCCGCATGGTCCGCGCCCTGATCCGCTACGGCCGCTGACCCGGTCTCCCGTGCCCCCGGACCCGTCCGGGGGCACGGGAGCGCGACGGGGCCGCGGGCTCGGCTCCGTATACGGCCTTGACGGGCGGAGGTGGCCGCTGCGGCCATGCCTCCCGGACGGCCGCCGCAGGTTCGCCGCCGAACGGCCTGACGTCTCCTCGGCCACGCCAGGCTGATCCACACGCCGTCCGAAAGTGTGACGTGTCACAGACATTTCGGCAGTGCTGTGGGAACTTCAACTCTGCTACTCATCAGTTGAGTTGACGACGTCCAGTCCCGACGTGCGCGTGGAGAGGGTCGAATGAGCACTCTGCAAGCCATCACGCTCGACCAGGTGGTCGACACGGACCGCTACCCCCTGTCGGACCCGGAGAGCACCGGACGCGGCGACGTGGTGGCGCGGGCGCGGAGCGAACTGGCCTCGGTCGGCTGCACCGTACTGACCGACTTCATCAGGCCCGCGCTCCACGAGGTCCTGCGACAGGAGTGCGCCGCCATCGCCCCGCAGGCGTACTTCGACGTCGAGACGGTGAACGTCTACAACATCGACGTGGACGCCGATCTGCCCGGTGACCACCCCGGGCGGCGTACCTTCGAGCGCGGCAACGCGTTCGTCGCCCGCGACCGGGTGCCCGCCGGCTCCCTCATCAGCAGGCTCTACACCCACGAGCTGTTCCAGCGCTTCGTGGCCGACTGCTTCGCGCTGCCCGGCCTGCGCGAGCTCGCCGACCCGCTGTCCGGACTCGTACTCAACGTCGTGCGCCCGGGGATGGAGCACCCCTGGCACTTCGACACGAACGAGTACACGGTCAGCATGCTGACCCAGGGGGCCGAGGACGGCGGCGACTTCGAGTACTGCCCGAACATCAGGTCCGCCGACGACGAACGCTTCGACGACGTCCGGGACGTCCTGGACGGCCGCGGCGGGCCGATGACCCGCCACCTCCCGCTGAGACCGGGCGACCTGCAACTGTTCATGGGCCGCTACTCGCTGCACCGGGTCAGCCCCGTGCGGGGCGGCCGGGCCCGCCACAGCGCGATCTTCGCCTACAGCGAGCGCCCCGGCGTCATCGGGAGCGTCGCGAGAACCAGGCAGCTCTTCGGCCGCGTGCTGCCCGAGCACCTGGCCGCGGAGGGCCGGGCCGTGCGGGGTGACCGACTGCTGGACTGAAGGACTTCTCCCGACCAGGGCCCAGCCACGCGATCCACCAAGGAGAAGACCCTTGCGCCTCGACGCGACCGGAAAAGTCTCGCTGGACCACATCTACACCGCACCCGATCCCCGGACGTACTTCCAGGAACTGCGCCCCCTCGGCTACTGCGTCCCCCAACTCGCCAAGCCGTACTTCGAGAAGCTCGTCAAGGAGTACCGGGAGACCGAACAGGTCGCCGCCCCCCGGGTGCTGGACATCGGCTGCTCGTACGGGATCAACGCGGCCCTGCTGAAATACGACCTCACGATGGACGATCTCTACGCGCGCTACGACGGCACCGGGCCCACCACCCGCGCCGGGCTCCTGGCGTGCGACCAGGACCTCTCCCGCTCCCGGAGTCCGGCGAACAGCGTGCGGTTCACCGGCCTGGACGCCTCCACCAGCGCCCTGGCCTACGCGCGCGACGCCGGCTTCCTCGACGACACCGTCCACGCCGACCTGGAGACGTACGACCCCACCCCGGAGCAGCGCGGCCGGCTCGCCGGCACGGACCTGGTGATCTCCACCGGCTGCATCGGGTACGTCACCCAACGCACGCTTGTCCGTGTCGTCCAGGCGCAGGACGGGCGCCTCCCCTGGATGGCGCACTTCGTCCTGCGCATGTTCCCCTTCGACCCCGTCGAGCAGGCCCTGGCGGAACTGGGTTACCGCACGATCAAGGTCGACGGGGTCTTCAGGCAGCGGCGGTTCGCAGGACCCCAGGAACAGCGACGGGTCCTGGACGGCATGGCCGCGGCCGAGGTGGACGCGAGCGGGCTGGAGGAGGATGGCTGGCTCTACGCCCAGCTCCACCTCTCCACGCCCCGGCACCGGTAGAAACCCTTTCCCGCCCCCACTCACCGAGAAGAGAGCCGCATTGAACGTCAGTCAGGAAGCAGCAGCCGGAGCGACCTTCGCGCGTGAAAGCAGTCTGCCGAAGGTGCCGCTGCCCACACTCGAGGCGAGCTGCGAGAGGTTCCTCGCCTGGTGCGCCCCCTTGCTGACCGAGGAGGAGCGGACGGCCACCGAGGCCGAGGTCGCCGCCTTCCTGCGGCCAGGCGGCCCCGGCCGGACGCTGCACGCGGCGCTGGAGGAGTACGACGCGACGGAGGGGGTGCACAGCTGGCTCGACACCTTCTGGCCGTATCGCTACCTCGGCCGCCGGGACCGCATCGCGCTCAACGCCAACTTCTTCTTCCTCTTCCAGGACACCGGCGAGGGACAGCTCGACCGCGCGGCCGGACTCGTCGCCGGGGCGCTCCACCACAAGCGGCGGCTCGACGAGGGGCTCGTGGCTCCGGTGGAGCAGCGCGGGGTTCCGCAGTCCATGGTGCAGAACAAGTACCTCTTCTCCACCACCCGTATCCCCGGTGTGCCGCTGGACACCGTGCGCGCCCCGTACAGCGAGCAGGCGCCCGGGCCGTCGACGGCCCGGCACATCGTCGTGTTCTTCCGCGGCACCATGTTCCGGCTGGACGTCATCGGCCCGGACGGCGTCCCCCACAGCCTCGACGAGATCGAGGCGGGGCTGCGCGCGGTGACCAAGGCCGACGTCCATACGGCGCAGGAGGACAGGGCAGGACATCTCACCACCATGGCGCGTCCCGAATGGGCGGCCGCGCGGCAGGAGCTGCTGGCCCTGGGCCCCGGCAACGCCCGGACGCTGGACGACATCGAGACCGCCCTGTTCTGCGTCTGCCTGGAGGACTTCGCACCCGAGGACACCCAGCAGACCTGCGACGAGCTGCTGCACGGAGACCGGGGCAACCGGTGGTTCGACAAGGCCGTCTCCTTCGTCGTCTACGCGGACGGCCGGGCCGGCATCAACGTCGAGCACTGCGAGCTGGACGGGACGACCGTCCTCAGCTTCACCGACGCGCTGCTGGACACCTCGCCCGAGGAGCACTCCCGCCGCTCCGGCGCCCGTCCCCAGGGGCAGCCGGTCCCGCAGCCGCTCACCTTCGAACTGGACGGGCCCCTGAGGTCCCGGGTGCGCGCCGCCGCCGACGCGTTCGCCGCGTACGGGCGGGACACCGCCACCACCACGGTGTCCTTCGAGGACTTCGGCAGTACGGCCGCCAAGGCGCTCGGGGTGTCCCCCGACGCCTTCGTGCAGGCCGCGTACCAACTGGCCCACCAGCGCGCCAAGGGTCATCTGGGGGCGACGTACGAGTCGATCGCCACCCGGCAGTTCCGCCACGGCCGGACCGAGGCGATGCGCGTGGTGACCCCCGAGATGCCGGCCTTCGTCGCCGCGATGGAGGACCCCGGGGCGGGCCGCGACGCCCGCCGCGCCGCCTTCCGGGAAGCCGCCGCGGCCCATGTCGCCCGGGCGAAGGAGTGCCAGGCCGGCGAGGCGCCCGAGCAGCACCTCTGGGAGCTGGAACTGATCCAGCGCCGCCGGGGCGAGGAGCTCGGCGTGGACGAACAGCCCTCCCTGTACCGCTCCCCGGGCTGGCTGATCATGCGGGACGACTACCTGAGCACGAGCTCGGCGCCGTCGGAGAACATCCAGTACTTCGGCTTCGGCTCCACGAGCAGCCGCTGCATCGGCGTGGCCTACGTCCTGCTGCCGCAGCGGTTCAACCTCTACCTGAGCACCCCGCGCACGGTCGCCGACCAGATGGACGCCTTCGCCGACCGGCTCCGCGAGGCGGTGACGGAACTGCGGGAACTGCTGGCGGACTGACAGCCGCCGGACAGGCCGAAGGGCCGGCGTCCCGCACAGGAC